>NZ_JBEOXI010000199.1:0-15455 GCF_040296465.1 Streptomyces sp. NPDC002130 | reverse complement strand
GCACCGTCCAGCCCGGACACGCGGCGACCGGCCGCGCGAAGTCCTCCCCGGCCCGGCCCCGCAGCAGCGGGATCAGCGCGTCACGCTCGATCGTCCTTTGGTGGGCCGGTGCCCTTGTCACCCGCTTCGGCGGACTGGGCGCCGACCGCGCTCATGTAGCCCAGTGGCTCTGTACAGAGAACTGGAGTCGTTGGTCGACGGCTTCGGGACTCACTGTGTGACCCCATCGCTTGATCAATGTCGATGCGTTCGGGAGTCGATGACGGCCGTGCCGGCGGTTTGAGGGCCCCTTCGGCGAAGGCTCTGAGGTGCCTCCTTGGCGCGGGGGCCCCACCTGGGGCTCGCGACGATCTCCGGAGAGGACAGCCCCAGCGCGGCGTTGTCCTTGCCGTCCCGCATGTGGTTGAGCCAGCGCTCGTACCAGCTGAGGAAGTCCTGTGCCGAGAAGACGTTCGGAGGCCAGAAGCCGTCCGCGTTGCCGGTGAGCACGCGGCCGGCAAGGGGACCGGTCACTCCGATGAGGCAGAGATCGCTACAACCCATCTCGATGATGTGGAGGAACAGGTCACCCTGCAGCGCGGACGGGTGGTCCACATGAGTGAATCCCCTCGGACTGCCGTCCGCCGCCTTCCGGTTCATCGTGAACAGCCTGCACTTCTCCAGCGGAAGAAGGCCGTAGAAGGGGCTGGCGCCCCTGCCCCCGAGTTCGATGAGGAACGCTCTGTAGGCCGCAGGCAAGAGAATGTGGTGCCCTTCTCTCGTCTCCGAGACCCTACCGATCGGTCCGGCAGAGACACATCCGAGGGAGGTCCTGGAGAGCCCTGCCTGAGGGTGCAGTCGCCACTCAACGTGATGTCGGGTGGCGTGGGCCATCGGTTACCTGCGCCAATGACCGCCGACCCACATGGGCTGGCCCTCGGTGTGCATACTGTGACCGGCAGAGGGGCCGCCGTCCGACCGGACGGCGATGGGTGGGGCCGACAGGCCACGGGCCTGGCCGGACGATCAAGGAGACCAGCGATGGATGTCGAGGAATGCTGGCGCCGCTACGGGCTTCGCCCCGTCGGCGCGGACCTCGACGAGATCCGTGCACTCCTCAGAGAGCACACGGCGCGCGAGCGACGCGTCCAGGGCGCGGGCGACACTGAGCTGATGAGGCTCTGCTGCTTCCAGCTGTTCAACAGCGGCGATCTCGACGACGTGCTCCTGATCTGGAGTGCGAAGCAAGCCAGCTTCGACGCAGCGTGCTCGATCGACATCGAATTCCTGCTTGGGCATGGGCTCGACGCGACGAAGGCCCACCTCTCGGCCAACCGTGCACCTTCTGCGACGGCGGCGCTGGATCGACTGCGCGAGCTCGAGGCAGACGGTGAATTCGAGGGCTTCTCAGTGGAGGAGCGCTCCGCCGTCTACGACCGGTACTACGGCGACTGAGCAATCTGCAGCGCCGGTCAGTCGTCCGTGATGAGGCCGGTGCCCGCAAGGCAGCTGTCGGCGAGATCCGGGCGGTACTGGATCTGCTTGAGCCTGCGCTTCACGGACCTGGTGATCTGCCCCAGGTCGGCTGCGGCGAGGTTGCCGATGTCGCGTTTGACCAGCGACCAGATGCCCTCCTGCGGGTTCAGGTCCGGCGTGCAGTTGGGGAGTTGGAACACTGTGAGCCAGGCGGGCTACCCCTCCGACACCTGGGACGACGAATGGGCACTGATCGTGCCCTTGTTACCGACACCAGCCTGCGAAACGAAGACAGGCGGCCGACCCGAGAAGCACCCCCGCCGAGAGATCGTGGATGCGATCCGATATGTCGTTGACGCCGGCTGCAAATGGCGGCACTACCCAAGGACTACCCGCCCTGGCGCACGTGTTACGGATTCATGGCCCGCTGGGCCGCCGCCGGCGTCATCGGGCAGATCCGTGACCAGCTCCGCAAACGGATCCGCCGCGAGATGGCCAACGCTCCCGGAGCGGTCGCCACCGTCATCGACTCCCAGTCGATCAAGGCCGCCGAGACCGATGGCAAGGACTCCCGCGGCTACTCCGGCAAGAAAATCAACGGCCGCAAGCATCACCTGGTCGTGGACACCAAGGGCCTGCCACTGTTCGTCATGGTCACCCCGGCCGACATGACCGACCGCAACGCGGCCAAGGAAGTGCTGTTCCGGCTGCGGCTGATGCACCCCGAGATCACCATCGTCTGGGCCGAATCCGCCTATGCCGGACAGCTCGCGACCTGGGCGAAGACCTACCTCAACCTGACGATCAAGACCATCAGCCGCCCAAAGGACGCCTCCGGGTTCGTCGTGCTGCCCCGGCGCTGGGTCGTCGAACGCTCACACGCTTGGGTCATGAACGCCCGCCGACACGCACGCGACTACGAACGGCTCATCCAGCACTCGGAATCGCTCATCACCTGGGCCGCGATCACCCTCATGCCCAGGCGAATCACCCGCCGAAACTCCCGCAGAGCGGACAGCTGACCTCCCGCGAAGCCCACCGTGACTGATCGTCACGGCACTGACGGTCAGCAGTGCCATCAAGAGGTCACTGGGCTCGGATCGCGTTCCCTGAGCACCACTCTCCCACCGCCGCCCGAAGCCTGTCAGCGACTTCGCCCTCCCAGAGCCTGGAGCAAGCACCCGAACCACCACCGTTCGAACCCTGATCTGGGCAAAAGCGCAGCTCAGAATTGCAAAGGCACTCAGCAACACGCGAGACGTCAGCGACAAGGCACATGAAAACCCCCGACCGCTCAGAGATCAGGGGTTCTCGGTCACGGCCGCGCGACTCAAACGGATGGGCTCCTTGTCAACTCCAGTACTGCTGCTGAGCCTGAGCATCCGCTGCCGCCTGGGCCGCAGCTGCTGCTTCTCGTTCCCTGCGCTGGCGGTCCTGCTCCAGCTGGAACTCCCAGTCCAGCCGACGCCTGTTCTCTTCCTCCCGCCGACGCCTTTCTTCTTCGCTCTGAACCTGCCGCGAGTCGCTCATCTGCTTCCTCTCCTCCTGGCGGTGGAGCATCCCCTCATCACCTCGCTGACGCGGGCTGCTTGAGCAGAGATCCACCGCAGATGAGCCAACTTGGTTGACTCTACGGTCAATTGTCGGGGGGCGAGTGACAGACGGCAAGACTTCACAGACTTCCCCATTGTCGGGACAGAGATCGATTAGAAACTACGAGTTCCCGGCCACCCTGACTCACTCCAGTCCGGACCAATCGATCAGCACAACGTTCGGAAACAGGTACTCACTGCCAACCCGACATCGACCTGCGCATCCTCGACTGACCTATGCGCCGAGGCGCGGAGGACGACCTTGCTGTCCGCAGTTCAGCTCAGAGAAGTGGGCCGCCTCGGGGGCGGAACGGCCCGCAGCAGCTCCCACAGCGGCCGGGATCCCGACACCCACACAGCCAGGGTCTGGCGGTCCACCACGTGCAGCCGCTGCTGCTTGGCGAAGTCCACCGCCGGCCGGGTCACCCGCCCGTTCGTCACGATCACCGCGACGTCCGCGCCGTGCACCGGCAGGGCCGTCCCATTGAGGACCTGCAGATCCGGCGTGCCCACGGCAGAGCCGCGGGCGCCGTTGCGGCGGTGCTTGCACTGAATCACCCAGCGCCGCCCGAGCGGGTCGGTGGCTTTCACGTCCGCGCCCAGGTCGCCGCCCCCGCCGACTCGCTGCGCGTCCTGGCAGCCATCGCGGCGCATCAGGTCCCGGACCGCCTCCTCGAACCTGGCGTGATGCAGCGCATCCAGCTGGGACAGCCCGTAACGCAGGCCCTGCGCGCACAGCCTCCCAGCGGGCCTGCTGCCGACGGTTCGACAGCCAGCCGATACCGGCGAGCACGACGAGCACCAGGCCGATGAGGAGCACCCACCAGTGGGCCAGCAGCCGCTTGACCACCATCACCACCAAGCCGCTGACCGCTGCCGCCACCACAGCGAAGGCGATCAGCTGAGCGTCCTTCTGCTGCTGCCGCTTGCTCGGACGCCGAGGGCGCCGCCGTGCCGGCGGCCGCCGACGCGTCATCGGCTCCCCTCCACCGACGGGAACCGGACGGGATACGACACCGTGGGCCGCAGCTGCACAATCAGCGGCGGCGGAGCGTCGTCGAACAGGGTCGGATACTGCACAGTCGACTGCGGCCGCGGAGCCGCCTCTCCACTCCCCGTCGAGGCGTTGCCGTTGCCTAACGCCATCACGGCCAACGCGAACCCGGTGAAGATCGTCATTTCCCGTCTCGCGCCCGCGGGCCAGCGCGAATGCCCCCGAACCGGCATCCCGTCAGAGCGCACATACGGGCGTACCAAAGGCATGGATGCCTCCCCCTCGAAGCGACCGGACCGCCCATGGTGACAGCAGGCACTGACAATCGGTCCGCGCAGCAGCACACGTGGTGATCAGGGAAGGCCTGAACAGGACGTTGCCAGCTCAGGTCAGAGCACTCGAACGGCCGTCGGGCGCGGTGGAAGGCATGGTGCGTGACGTGGACGCTGCCGGAACCGATGCTGAGCTCACCCGTGTCCGAGCCCCGTCTGCGGCCGGGGTGGGGGGACGTCCGACCGCGCCGACCCGTCTGCCGGGCGTGGACCTTCCTCAGCCATGCGTCAGGTTCGGGTCAGGACGAGACGACTGGTGTGTTCGGCCCAGGCGGCCGGCGCTTGGTCCCAGGGTGCCCTCTCGCCGACCACCGGGCTGGGGTCCAGTCGGCCGGAGGTGATGAGGTCCAGGGCCGCAGGCATGGCGGCGCGTGCGTCGATGCGGCCCGTCACGAAGGTGACGCCCTTGACATACATCTCCAGCAGGGGGAGTGCGACATCACCGTTGAAGAAGATCCCGGTGTCCGTGCACACCCCGGCCGAGCTGGTGGAGCGCAGGGCGGTGCGCAGGGTGTCCTGGTTTCGGCTGGTGTGGACGACGATGGGGTGGGACGGGTACTTGCGGCCGGCCGGCTCGCAGATCGCCCGCGCGCCGAGCCGCTCGGCGACCGCGCAGCGGCTCTCGGCCCGGTCGACGTAGGTCACCTCGGCGCCCAGGGCCGCGGCGACGCCTGCGGCGTAGAGGCCGCCGGAACCGCCTCCGAAGACCAGCACGCGGGCGTCGGCCGTCTCGCCCGGGCCACTTAGGTAGGGGGCTACCGTGCGCCAGCCGTCGACCAGGTTGTCCGACAGACCGGCCAGCGCGGCGGCGTCAAGGTCAGCGGGAACAGGCACGCACATGTCGTCGGCGTAGGGCACGAGGATCAGGTCGGCGACCGCGCCTCCCCACTGCATGCCGTGGCTCAGTGGTCCCATGCCGTAGGCCGAACCGGAGGGGACCGCCCGGCAACGGCCGGTCAGGCCCGCGCGGCATGGGCCGCATCGCCCGCAGCTGATCTGGAACGGCACCGAGACCCGGTCGCCAGGAGCCACGCCGGTGACGGCCTCTCCCACCTCGACCACCTCCGCCACGAACTCGTGACCCACCGGGAAGGGGCCGGGCGCCGGAATCTCCCCTCTGACGATCCAGCCGTCGAGATCGCAGGTGGCGACCGCGACCGGCCGCACGATCGCCGCGGCGGGGTCGGTGATCCGTGGCTCGGGCGACTCCCGCCATTCAAGCCGGCCGGGCCGGACATACCAGAGCGCGCGCATGCGTCCTCCTGAGACCGCTAGAGCGCTCGTTCTAATGCGGGGAGACAGCTAGAATGATCGCTCTAAAAGGAGGTGTCAAGTGAGCCAACAGGCACGAGACCGGTTGATCGAGAGTGCGGCGCGGCTTTTCCGGCGGCAGGGCTACGCGGCGACCGGGGTCAAACAACTGCTTGATGACAGCGGCACGGTGGCAGGCTCGCTGTATCACCACTTCCCGGGCGGCAAGGAACAGGTTGCGGTAGCGGTGGTGGAACAGGAGGGGCAGGAGGTCGGGGCCACGCTGAAAGCGCTGCTGGACCGCTCCGACGACGTGCACACCGCACTGGACCGATGGATCACCTGGCTGATCCGCGCGCTGGACACCAGCGACGGCCTGGACGGATGCCCCATCGCCCCACTCGCCCTGGAGGCTCCCACGGCCAGCGGACCCCTGCAGCGTGCGGCTGCCGCCCAGTTCGCCGCATGGGCCACCACGCTCTCGACCGCGCTGCGCGACGAGGGATATCCGGCGGACAACGCCGACCGGCTCGGACTCGTGCTCCTCTCAGCGATCGAAGGCGCGCTCCTGCTCAGCCGTACCTCCGGGGATGCGGCCGCGCTCCAGGCCGTGCGCGTCACCATCACCTCCCTGCTGACCAGATAGGCCGGTCGACCCATTGACGCCACGGTGACCAAGGCCAGGACGGGCCGCTGCTGGGCTTCCGCCGACTCGGTGTTGCCAACGCGGGCAGCGTGGTCGGCTACGTGAACGGTCTACTCGGTGGTGTGGTCGCCGACTATCACCAGCCTGCCCAGGCGCGGCAGCGAACGCGGTTGGCGTTGCCTGGCTAGAGAGCATTCGCGGCTGTCCAGCCGACCCGGCGACAAGGTTCCTTCGAATTCGCGGCCCTGCCTCCGCGCCGACGCTCCCGCGGTCAACGGCGGCAGCGACGACGAACAGGAGGCGTGATGCAGAGCAGTGCGGAGAACATCGATGTTGTGCTCAGGATCGTGGACACCATGGCCGCCTACCGGAAGGCGCACGGCGGCCTACCTGCCGACACGGACGGCCTTGAGAACATGGCCGTGGCGATCGCCGAGGCCCTGGAGCGCGACGACTTCCGCATCGTGGACGTCTTGAGCGGCAGCCGGACCGAGACGCCCACACCCGAGCCGGCCTGACGGCACGGCAGCGGGGCGCCAGCCACTCCGGCCGGCACCCCCGTTGCGTTCTGCACTCCGTCAGCTGGTGGTTAGCCAGCGAGCTGACGAGCCAGCAAGCCAGCCATCCGAGGATTCGGACACGATCGTGCGACTGGATAGCTGGCCAAGCCGTGAGACACGACGACAACTACCAGGTCACGGCACCGCCGCTGGCCATGGGCGGCGAGATGCTACAACCAGCCTAAGAGCGCCACGCCACTGGCGCACCACACCGTGCCCCTCTCGCTTTCCTGACATACGGCTGACCTAGAAGTGGCCGTGGCTGGCACCCCTCGGACCGGGCCTGCGCCCTGTGGCTAGCCGCGTGTGGTGGCGTACCGCACGTCGGGCCCCCACTTGGCCATGGCCGGTGCCATGCACCACTGGCACAGCGGGTTCTCTGGGGCTAGCTGTGTGGCATTGGCGTACAAGGAGCGTTCGCACAGCTCAGCGCCGGTATCGGATCACTGTAGTGATTGCAACAGGTGTAGCGGGATCGCTGGAACGAGGGATTCACCTCGCTGTAGCAGCAGCCTGTGGCCGCCAAGCTCAGATGTCAGCGAGCCAGACGATCACTGGTATGGCATCAGGCGGGGCAGCCTGGCCGCCAGACTCCACGGCGCTGTCAAGCAGGCCCACGCATTCCGATCGTGATGTGTCCGTCTCGTCGGTGATGTTCACCGAGATGCTTTGCGCACGGGCTCTGCAGGCGCTGGTCATACCGGCGGCGCAAGCTAGGGTTCGCGACCATGGACAGAGTCGACCTGGAGCACCGCCACCGCACGTACGACGGCTGGATACCTCCCACCGTCGCTGCACTCCTTCACGAGCACGGCGATCACGACATCCTGCGCCAGGCGGCTGCCCACGGTGACTGGTTCTGCGCCTGCCGGCTCGCCGAGGCCGCTGCCGAGTCCGGCCCGGACGGACGAGCGACGGCGCTGGCTTTGCTGGAGCCGTTCGCGGCCACCGCTGGTGGCCTGCCGTCGACACCGTCGCCGGGCTGCTCGCCGAGTGGGAGTGGTATGACGAGGCCATCGTGCTGCTGCGTCCGCTCGCCGAGACGGGGCACCGGTACGCCCAGCGTGATCTGGCACGGCTGCTGGCTCGGCAGGATCACCTCGACCAGGTCGTCGCCCTGCTCGGACCGCGGGCCGCAGACCTCCTGCTCGCAGAGGAACTGGTGGAGCTCGCCGCGGGCCATGGCCGCGACGTCGAAATTGCTGCCCTGCTCCCCGATATCCAGACCAGCCCGGACCCGTTCGAGCCCTGGAGCTCGGACGCCGTGGACACAGCCCCTCTGCGTGCCAGGTTCCTGCAACTCCAAGGCCGGATCGATGAGGCTATCCACCTGCTGGGCAGGCACGTTTGTGTCGATGATGTCGTGTACGCAGACCACGCCGAGCAGCTCGCACGTCTCTTGGGCCGCCACGGACGGGAGGCTGAGCTGCGCGCGTTCCCGGCCGAGGGAGGCGAGGAGTACGCCCTGGCGGCCTTGGCCCAGTTGCTCGAAGAGCAGGACCGGATCCCAGAAGCGGTTGCCCTGCTTGAGCAGTCCGCCGGGACCGGAAATCCCCATGCGGCCTTCGGTCTCGCCGAGCTCCTCGCCCGTCACGGCCGTCATGGCGAGGCGGTCGAAGTGCTGCGCACGGCTGCGGAGACTGCCGACGGCGACTGCGACTGGCTCATCCACCTGCTGTGCCGCATCCTGGTCGATGCCGGGCGGGCCGACGACGCCCTCACCTGGATCGACGACCACTTCACCCGCAACGGTGGCGACCACCAGGAACAGGCGTTCATGAGGGCCGAGGTCATGAAGCTGAGCGGCCGTGCCGTGGATGCAGAAGCGAAGCCGGCCGAGTTCGCCCGATCCGACGAGGAACTCCTTCGTTGCGGAACGGTGGACGGTGCCATCGCACTCGCTGAACGCCTGGTGCGGCGCGGCCAGCCGCACAAGGCCGTCGCTCACCTCCGCGATCGCCTGGACGGGGCGAAGGTAGTGCGCGGGTAGCACCTGCGATGACTGACTTCTTGCCCTGGGCCATGAGCCGCCAGAATCCTTCCCGCGGTGACTCGAGAGGTGGGCAGGTCGTGGTCAGCCACGCTGGTTGAGAGCACGGGTCAGGTCCCGATTGGCTGCCCGGGCGGCCTCGAGTTCGGCTTGGCGTTCCTCCAGGGCACGGGTCTAGGGGCGGGCCGCCTCGCCCTTGAGCTGCTGGTCGAGGTAGGCAAGCCAGGCGTCTTCGTGTCAATTTCAGCAAGCGCCCGCCGCCCGGCCTCCAGTTCGCCCTCAAGCAGTCCCACAGCCTCGTCCATCGACGGTCTCCGCGTCATGCCTACCTTCCTCGTCCGCCGCTGCCGGCGCTCAGCGTACTCAACCGGCGAACCTTCCCGGTCACAGCACTAGGCTTCCTGCTGTGAGGCGCTGACCAGGTCAGATCCCGATGTCCGAGAGTGGCGTCCTTGTCGTGTCGTCGCGCGGAGCATTGTCAATGCCCGACACGCGCGCAGAAGTGTGACTGGGTGTCAGCGGTTTCCCCCTTATGGCCCCAGCCTTGTAGCCAAGTCGCTTCCTCTCTTGCTTTGTGACGATTCGTCACATGCCTCCCCTCCGGACTCTTGAACGCCCGATCGGCCCCTTTCTGGTGGTCCCCCATGGATTTCTGAAGTGGCGACAGAATCCGGCGTGAGTAGGTTCATTCGTAGGGGGCCGGATCGGCTGGCATCCCTGAGAGATGGAGAAGCGAAATGCCTGCGAGAGGGAGAAGCGGAATGCGAACGCGTACCGTGGTCGGGATCGCATTGTCGGTGGGCGTCACCGTCGTGGCTGTAACCACCGTGGACTATGCGTCGGCTTCAAATTCCGCGTCCGCCCCGTCGGTGCAAGAGGCTGCTGCCTCCTTGCCTCACGGAGGAGACATGGGAGGAAACGGCCAGACGGGCGGGGACGGCCAGACCGGAGGGAACGGGCAGACGAGGTACGGCGACCGTTCGGACGATCGCGGACGGGTCTATGTCAACGAGCGAACGTATTCGGTCGAGGGGGGTGAGTGCATCGCTGTAATCAGTAGTCCGGCGACCAGCTTCAACGTCCGAAACGAAACTGACAATAGGGTCGAATTCTTCACCGGGATTACGTGCGACAACGGTGCTGCAATTGCGACTATCGGGCGCGGAGGCTCCAGCAACGCCATTCCCGGAACAGTGGTTCTCGATGGAGCCGTGGTGCCGTTCGCGCTTGTCGGCAGCTTCCGGGCAGTCGACAAGCATCACCACTGACCCCGGCCCAGGGGCAGCGGTGTCCCTGCCCCTCAGCCCGGCGGTCTGCTCACGGAAGGAGAAGGGAATGTCGGCCGCCTCTCCCGGGGCGATACGTTCCGCACCGGTGACCGCGCGGAAGCATCAGGAACCAGTCCTGGATCAGGAACCAGTCCTGGATCAGGGACGGCTGGGACGCCCGCGGCGGCGACTGCGCAGCCGCGGGCGCGCGCAAGGCATCACCCACGCCAGGGGTGCATGCGATGTACTGACCCGTTCCCCGGGATACGGGAAACTCAATCCAGAACAGTAGTAGTCGCCCACGATGGGGCCCGGACTGAACGAGATCCTTGCCACAGGCGGCGATGCCGTCCGGCTGCTGGAGCACGTCGGGGAACATGGGGCGAGCGCCCCGTAGCACTAACGGCTGATCTGATGGTTTACGGTCATCGCTCATCAGTCCCAAGCGTTGAAGAGCACTCCGCCCAACGTGGTGATGCTGTAGGAGCGCACTTCCCACCTCTCGCCCGGGGTCAGGACCGAGGTGTCGACGTCCGACAGAGGCATGGTGAGCTGCTCGTAGGTGAGCACCACAAACTCCGCATGGGTGAAGGTGTGGGCCCACGGCGGCGGTGCGAGGAACTCCTCGGCATACCAGTCCCGGCGTTCCCGGACGAATGCGATCAAGGGTGGTGGGCGTGTCACAGGATGACGTACTCACGTGTGCCATCGATGACCGTCGCGGTGTGGAAGGTGCGTGGGTAGGCCTGTCTCTCCAGCTCACCAACCTTGCCTCCGGCGGCGCGGGCGGCTGCGTACAGTGCGGTGCGAAAGGCGGGCAGGTCGGTCTCGGGAAGCGGGCCGTCCTTCGGGCGGAAGAACCCTGTTGCTCCGCGCGGGATGGTGAAGCCTGGAATGTCGTTGACCATGTGCTCATCTTGCCCATGGGCTTTCGTGGGTGTTGAGCTGCAGCGTTATGTGGTGCGGCGTGGCTTTGTCCCTGTCTTGTGGTGTGCCGGTCGGCTGTATGCCTCACGGTGGCCAGGACGCGTCCGACATCGTGGCGTGGTGCCGGTCGCCGGTTCCTCGAGCCGGGCGGGCGCCCCGGGCCAGGTGTGGTGGGTTTCGGTGCACGCGCTGGTGAAGTGGTCTTCACCTGGAGGTTCCGGAACCCCCGGCGGACTCGAGCCGGGGTGAGCTTGTGCGGCTCGCCCTTCTTCTCCCACGGCCGGCGGAGATCGACCGCCAACGGGCGGGCGAGTCGCAGCTGGGTGTGGGCGGCGATCACCAGCCACGTCCAGCGGTCCGCCGCCTCCGAGTTGCGTAACCGGGGCTTGGTCCAACCCAGGGTCTGCTTGAACAGCCGAAAGGTGTGTTCCAGGTTGAAGCGGCGCAAGAACGCTTGCCAGCAGCGGTCGACGTCCGCCGGGTCGCGTCGATGCGGGAACCACAGCCAGACCGGCTTGTTGTCTCCTCCGGAGGGGAGGCGCTCGACGGCCAGCCGGATGACGGTGCCCTGGATGATGGGCAGCGGTCCGTCGTGGTCGAGCCAGGCGGCTCGTTTGGTCAGCCGTGGGTGCAGCCGGTCCCAGGCCCGTGCGGCCGCGGTCCCATACAGGCGGGTGTCGGTGACGGTCACGGCCTGCTCTTCGCCACAGGTGGCGGGGTCGCCGAAGACGAACTCGCTGCCGTGCTTGGGCGGGCGGCCACCCTTGGGGGCGTAGACGCGCGGTGGTGTCGGGCGTCGCAGGACGCGGTCGGAGCGCATCCGGCCCAGGACCTCGATCGGCAGGTCGCCGAGCAGGTGGGCGATGCGTGGAGCGTCGTATCCGGCGTCCAGCACCACCAGGATGTCCGGGTCGCTGTCGGTCCACTGGCCGGCAGCCACGAGCCGTTCGACGACATCCCGGAGCTGGGCGGTGGTGACGGCCGCGACGTTGGCTCCCGGCTGCAGCCGGACGGCGTCCAGCACGGCAGTCCAGGAGGTGCGGCCGGTCTCCAACGCGGCCACGACGGAGTACGGCCATCCCGGGATCATCTGGTGCTTGGCCTCTTCACGGCCGTAGGTATGGCAGAACGAGCGGTCCGGGCAGGTGGCGGCATCCGGTCGCAGCCACGGCGAGACGTCCACCGCCAGGACCAGGCGGCCGTCAGCCGCCTTCGGCAGTGGCAGCCGCGCCAGTGCCCGCCGCAGCCGGGCGACGTCGATGCGGCCGTGGTTCAGCCCGCCGTACAGAGATCCGTGCCCGCGGCGGTGTTCCGGCGCGAGCGCCAGATCGACCAGGGTCTTGACCGGGCCGTCCGTGCACAGCAGCGCATCGGTCAGCTCGAACAGGGCATTCCCGCGTCCGTTCAGGCACTCGTAGAACCCCGCCCGGAAGCGTGACAGTGTCGCGAACGCCTCCCGCTTGTCCGGCTGTTGCAGCACACTCATCTCCATGGCCCCGGTCTGATCGCGTGCGTCCTTGGTCGGAGCACAGGATCAAGTCGGGGCCGCCCGCATGTCCGGCGAACGCCCAGGTGAGCGACCAAGTTCGAGTCGCATTTCGGACTGGGATGTTAAACGACAAGCTGAACGAGGCGGAAAGCTGTTGCTGGGTTCGCCGGCAGCGCGATGGAGCAGGATGACAAGGCGAGGGCGCTCGCACGGATGGAGCCGCTGAACGCAGCGACGTACGGGGACTTGCAGCAGGCTCGGTGGAGGCTCGCCGAGCGCCAGACCGCCGCCGACTGACGTGGTCTGGGTGTGGTTGGGTCACCACGCAGGATGATCGAGGGTGGGCTGCACTGTGAGGGTCCGCGTATTCTGCGCCGTGCCGGTGCCGCAGTGTGTCGTAACAGCGGCACCGGCCAGGTGCAATCGTCAGAGAAGGGCGTTTAGTAGCTGTTGTCGTTTCGATCTTGAGGGGTGTGCGTCGAACGGGAGTCTCGATCGGGTGATCGCAGCTGGCCGCGTGCATGAAGGCAGGGCCTCTTGGTAGCTCGGGGTTGCGAAGCCAACCGAGATCGAGGAGACCCTGTTGCCGCAGTTCTACGTGCTCGTGCCGGTGGAGTTCAACTCGGCTGCCCCGTCGTGTGATTGTGTCGCTCACCGGTTCGGAAACGCGGCCGATCACCCGGAACGTGTTCGGCGGTATCCCTCGGACATGACGGACGCGGAGTGGGCTGTGGTCCGGCCGTTGTTGCCGGTGCCGGCCTGGCTGCTGGGCCGGGGAGGGCAGCCGGAGGCGTATTGCCACCGGGCGATACTCAATGCGATCCGCTACCTGGTCGATAACGGGATCAAGTGGCGGGCGATGCCCGCCGACTTCCCGCCGTGGGACCGGGTTTATGCGTTCTTCCGCCGCTGGCGCGACCACGGCCTGGCCAAGGAGTTCCACGACCGGCTGCGCGCACGGATCCGCGAGCGGGAGGGGCGGGATACGGAGCCGACGGCCGGCGTGATCGACTCGCAGTCCGTCAAGGCGGACGCCGTCGTCAGCTCCGACAGCTGCGGATTCGACGGCGGCAAGCTGATCAACGGGCGCAAGCGGCATGTCGTGGTCGACACGCTCGGTCTGCTGCTGGGGGTGATGGTCACCGCAGCGGTCACAGGCGACCGCACCGCCGCCCAGGTCCTGCTGCGACAAGTCACCGACGTACACCACCAGTTGGAGCTGGTCTGGGCCGACGGCGGCTACACCGGCAGCCTCGTCGAGTACTGGCTCACCGCTTTCGCGCTGGTCTTGGCGATCGTCAAACGCAGCGACGACATGCGCGGCTTCGTGGTGCTGCCCAAGCGGTGGATCGTCGAGCGGTTCTTCGCCCACCTGATGCGCACCCGCCGCCTGGCACGCGACTACGAACGCCGCACCACCAGCGCCGAAGCGATGATCTACTGGTCGATGACCCTGCTCATGACCCGCCGCCTGGCCCGGCCACACACGCAGCGAGCGTGAACCGGCCCGGCTGCCGCTCGGCAGCCAACCGGTGCGACCAAGCACTTCGCCTTCGACCGCAGCGCCTCCACCCGAGCCGGCACCACGTCCATGCCGAACCCCGCGGCCATCTCCTGGCACGTCAACGGCCCTTGATGAAGCCGGGCCCGGTCCGCGAGCACCTGCAGAATGCGCTGGTAGTCCACCGACAGCACCGACCAGGCCAGCCCCTCACGCCACACCGGCACCTGCGACTTCGACTTCGCCGCGGCCGGCACCTGCGACGTCTTTGCGGTCTGCTCCTCGGCGGTCGGCGCGGTCTTTCGGCCGGGGCCTGGTCCTGCCCGCTCTCGTCCACAGGGGCCAGCACATCGCCGACCCGCGAGCAGGCAATGGCCCACTCCTTCCATTCCCGCTCGGCCACGGCCACTCGGCCTGGATACGGTCGGCTGCCTCCCTCAGCTCGTCCACACGACGGCGAGCACCCGGCACACGCTGTTCCAACAGCCCGACCACCGACGGCATCCACGACCTCCCAGGCAGCGACAGCACGACAGGCCACAACTCCCACGGGATCACCGACCCCATGCCCGACCAGGGGAAACGCAGTCCTCAAGCCCGGTAAGACAACAACCTCTAAGTCATCGAGCACCGTCGCGCCACTGGACCTGATATTGGCGATCGCCAAGCGCAGCGACGGCCGGAAGGGCTTCGTCGCGCTGCCGAAACGGCGGATAGTCGATTTGTCGCTGACCTTGACCGGCGCCGACTCGGCTGCCACATTAGGTGTACGTTCCACAATTTAGCACGGCGTGCCACATTGCGGCACGTTGAGCCTTTAGGAGGCACGTTCGTGGCAGTCACGGTATGCCCCGCTGGGCGGTCTCCTGGTCGCCCAAGGGGTGTGTCAGCCGCCTTCGTCGGCTTGGCGCCCCCGCCCTGCGGCAGGGCCACCCTCAAGCACTCGCGCCCAGTCCGCCGGTCGCCGGGGTACACAGCGGGACCGGGTTAGTTGTCAGCGTCCGCCTTCGATGGGACGCACCGGCCGACGCCTGAGTCCGGGCCGGCCTCCTGATCCGCGTCGTTCACAACGCCACCCGCACATCGGCACGTCATTCGTCCTCACCGGGGACGTGCTCGCCTCTATCGCCAAGGCGATTCACACCCACCCGATGAACAACAGCGCACAAGGCCCGGAGACATGTCCAGCTTGACTCACCTGACCAGCCCGTTCCAGCTCGGAAACCTCACCGTGCGGAATCGCATCGTGAGCACACCGCACACCACACGCTTCCCGCGAGATGGCTACGTCACCGACGACTACATCGACTACTACAGAGAGAAGGCGCGCGGCGGCGCTGGCCTGCTCCAGTGCTTCGGCACCCCGAAGCTGATCCAGACGGTGGTCAAGCGGGGCTACCGTCTGGCCCTGGACCCGAGCGCGGAGACGAAGTACGCGGACGCGTGAGCC
>NZ_JBEOXI010000198.1:0-15483 GCF_040296465.1 Streptomyces sp. NPDC002130 | reverse complement strand
GGCGAAGACGACGCCCTGGATGATCAGCAGCATGGGCAGCAGGCCGTGCGGGAAGACGCCGCCGGTGTCGCCTATGAGGGACGGGCCGGGGGTGTGGCCGTCGACGGGGTGCTGGGTGACCAGCAGGAAGATGCCGATGCACATGAAGACGACGAGCGCGCCGACCTTGACGATGGCGAACCAGAACTCCAGCTCGCCGAAGATCTTCACCGAGATCAGGTTCACGGTGAGCACCACGGCCAGCGCGATCAGCGCGATGACCCACTGCGGGATGTCGGAGAACATGCCCCAGTAATGGGTGTAGGTGGCGACGGCGGTGATGTCGGCGATGCCGGTGGTCGCCCAGTTGAGGAAGTACATCCAGCCGGCGGTGTAAGCGCCCTTCTCCCCCATGAACTCGCGGGCGTAGGAGACGAAGGCGCCGGAGGAGGGCCGGTACAGCACGAGTTCGCCGAGGGCGCGCACGACGAGGAAGGCGAAGAGGCCGCAGACCGCGTAGGCGATGAAGAGCGACGGGCCGGCGTCGGCGAGGCGGCCGCCGGCGCCGAGAAAGAGGCCGGTGCCGATGGCTCCGCCGATGGCGATCATGTTGACGTGCCGGGACTTCAGGGACTTGCTGTAGCCCGCGTCTCCGGCATCGACATGGATGGAACGTTTCTGCACATCGTCGTGCAGGGACTGCTCGCTCACGCCTCGGTTCCGCCTTCCATGGGGGTTTCCGTGGGGGTGTCCGTGCGCGAGGAGCGCACGATGTCGGTGAGGGTGGTCTCGACGCGGTCGAGATGGTGGGCCATGGCCTCCACCGCGTCGGTCTCGGAACCGTCGGTCAGCGCCTCGACGATCGCCCGGTGCTCGCGGTTGGACTGCTCGCGGCGGCCGCCCAGCTCGTTGAGGAAGGCGGACTGGCGGGCCAGCGCGTCCCGGATCTCCTCGATGACCCGGCGGAAGACCGGGTTCTGCGCGGCCTCGGCCACGGCGAGGTGGAACAGCGTGTCCATGGCGACCCACGCGGTGGTGTCCGTCTCCCGCTCCATCCGGTCCAGGAGGTGGGCCAGGTGGTCGAGGTTCTCCGGGGTGCGGCGCCGGGCCGCGTACCCGGCGACCGGGATCTCGACGTGGCGTCGCACCTCCAGCAGGTCGCTGGCCGCGTAGTCGCCGAAGGTGGGGTCCTCGACGGTACTGGCGACGACGAAGGTGCCCTTGCCGGTCCGGGACACGGTCAGGCCCATGGTCTGCAGCGCCCGCAGCGCCTCGCGCAGCACGGGCCGGGAGACCTCGAGGGTGCGGCACAGCTCCGCCTCGGAGGGGAGCTTGTCGCCGATGGCGTACTCGCCCCGCTCGATGGCGCCGCGCAGGTACGCGAGCACCGCTTCCATGGCACTGACGCGACGCACAGGCTGTCCGGCTGTCCGGCTGTCTGACAGGTTCACGGGAGAGATACTCCGGCCGACGGGAGGCGGCTGTCAAGGGGCGTCCCAAAGGGGCACGGGGAACCGCGCGACGAGCCGCGATGGCGCCGCAGACAGCCGACGGCGCCTCCCGGCCGAACACTCAACCGTGCAGAACACCCGCCCCGAGCAGCCCGAACAGCAGCACACCCACCACGACCCGGTAGATCACGAACGCGTTGAACGAGTGCTTGGCGACGAACTTCAGCAGCCAGGCGATGGAGGCGTACGCCACGACGAACGACACGACCGTGCCGACGGCCAGCGGCGCCGCGCCCACCCCCGTGCCCAGGGCGTCCTTGAGCTCGTAGAGGCCGGCGCCGGTCAGCGCGGGGATGCCGAGGAAGAAGGAGAGGCGGGTGGCGGCGACACGGTCCAGATCGAGGATCAGCGCGGTGGACATGGTGGCGCCGGAGCGGGAGAAGCCGGGGAAGAGCAGGGCGAGGATCTGGGAGCTGCCGACCAGCATCGCGTCCTTGAAGGAGGTGTCGTCCTCGCCGCGCTTGTGCCGTCCCATCTGGTCCGCCGCCCACATCACGCCACTGCCGACGATCAGGGAGCCGGCGACCACCCACAGCGAGGCGAGGGGGCCCTCGATGAGCGGCTTGGCGGCGAGTCCGACGGCGACGATCGGGACGGTCGCGCAGATGACCCACCAGGCGAACTTGTAGTCGTGGTGGTACCTCTCCTCGCGGTCGCGCAAGCCCCGCCCCCAGGCGGAGACGATGCGCACGATGTCCTTGAAGAAGTACACGAGCACCGCGGCGATCGCGCCGACCTGGATGACGGCCGAGAACCCGACCACGGCGTCGTCGTCGACGGGGATGCCCATCAGTCCCTCGACGATCTTCAGATGGCCGGTGGAGGAGACGGGCAGGAACTCGGTCACCCCCTCGACGGCTCCGAGGACGACGGCCTGACCGACGCTGATGACGCTCATGGGATCCAGTTCTGCTCGGGGGCGGGAGCGGAGGGGACCGTCTTACTACACCCGGACGAGAGCGGATCTCATGGACGCGTCTCACATACGCGCCAGTGCCGCCCCCGCGAAGGCCGCGGCAAGGCCGACCGCCACGCTGCCCGCGACGTTGAGGGCGGCTTGGAGACGTGCCCCGCTCTCCGCCAGCCGCAGCGTCTCGTAGGAGAACGTCGAGTACGTCGTCAGCGCCCCGCACAGGCCGGTGCCGAGCAGGAGTTGCAGCTGTGCGGTGGCGCCGGTGAGCAGACCGAGGATCAGGCAGCCGCTGACGTTCACCGTGAAGGTGCCCCAGGGGAAGACCGAATCGTGCCGCGCCTGGACCGCCCGGTCGGTGAGGTAGCGCAGCGGGGCGCCCACCATCGCGCCGCCGACGACCAACAGCAAGTTCACGACGATTTCTTACCCTTCGTGTCCGATGTGCCCAGGATCCGGCGGGTCGCACAGGCCGCGAGCCACACGGCTGTGAGCGCTGCGAACGGAGTCGCGGCGAGGTAGGCCAGACCGGTGCCGGCATGGCCGCCGTCGAGGAGTTTCCGCATGTCGACGGCGTACGTCGAGAAGGTGGTGAAGCCGCCGAGGACGCCGGTGCCGAAGAAGGGGCGCACGAGGGGGTGTGGGGGCCGGATCTCGGTGATGACCACCATGAACGCGCCGATCACGGCGCAGCCGGCGATGTTGACCCAGAGGGTCGTCCAGGGGAAGCCGCCCGGGGGCGTGGGCCACCAGAGTGAGGTCGCGTACCGGGCGGCAGCGCCCACTGCTCCGCCGAGCGACACGACCGCGACGACGGGCGCCTGGGCACGCCGGGAGGACGGACGGGGGGTGGTCGCCGGGACGCGGAGGCTCTCGGGGGCTGTCATGGGGTGGTACGTCTCCTACTCGCCGGGGCCCGGGGTCGTACGGGCTCGTGCCGTCGCAAGTAGGGACCGTTGGCGGCGTCGCTGCCGCGGTTCGGGTACGGCGGGCCCCACCGCCGCGCCGCGAGAGGGTCGCGGCCGGGGTTCAGGTTAACCCCGGGAGCGCCGCGCGGTCACTCCGGAGCCAGGCGAGGGTGGCTCGCGTCACTTCGGGGCGGGCGGCTCGCAGATCGCCACGCCCCGTTCCCAGATGCTGCCGAGAACCAGGTGCCCGCCCGCTTCGCAGACGCTGGTGGGCATGCGGTAGCCGGAGTGGCGGCGGCTGAGGTGATGGACGACGCGGCCCTCGTCGTCGAAGGCCTGGAGGGCGATCGTGCCGGTGGGCCGGAACGGGGCGCGTACGGCGATGCGCGCGGCGGCGGCCCGGACGCCGGGCGCGCTGCGGTGGAGCAGGTCGAGGGGCGGGACGCGGGGCCCGGCGAGCGCGACCCAGATCGGTCCGTCGGGCGCGCCGCGCCAGAGGTTGTCGGGCATGCCCGGGAGGTTCTCGGCGAACGGTTCGCTCCGCCCGGCCTTCGGCCCGGTGAGCCAGTGGCGCAGGAGCCGGCAGGCGCCGGTCTCGGCGACGACGAGGAACGACTCGTCCGCGCCGACGGCGACCCCGTTGGCGAACTGCAGGCCGTCCAGCACCACCTCGGGCGCGTCAGCGCCGGGGGCGAGCCGCAGCAGCCGTCCCGTCCCGGTGTGTTCGACGATGTCACCGATCCAGTGCTCCAGGGGGTACCGGCGGCTGGAGACGGTGAAGTAGACGCTGCCGTCGGAGAGGGACACGACGTTGCTGCAGAACCGCAGCCGCTCTCCCGCCACCGAGTCGGCGAGGATCCGGACCGTGCCGTCGCCGGTGCCGACGCGCAGCAGTCCGCGTTCGGCGTCGCACACCAACAGATCGCCGTCGGGGAGGAGTTCCAGCCCGAGCGGCCCGCCACCGGTCTCGGCGAGCACCTCGACTCGGGTCGCGACCGGGTCGGCGAGGGCGTCGAGCCGCAGGATGCGGCCGTCCGCGACGCCGGTGAGGACGCGGCCGCGCGGGTCGGCGACCACGTCCTCGGGGCCGGGGCCCACCGCGATGTAGTGGCGGGGGACGAGTGCCGTGGAACGGTCCATTGCGCGCGTGTCCTTCGTCATCGGGGGCGATACCGCGGTACCGGGTCGCCTACCAGCCCTTCTCAAACATCCGGGCGACCTCGGCGATCCGCATGTCGTCGCGGTGGTAGCGCACACGGCCCGCGGACCTGCTGGTGCGCAGCATGCCGGTGGCTTCCAGCAGCCGGAGATGGGTGACGGCGACCTGGCGCGGTATCGAGAACCGCTCGGCGACGGCGTCCGCGGTGACACCGTCCGCCGCGGGCCCGGGCTCCTTCAGCCAGGCCAGGATGCGCAGCCGCGTCTCGTCCGTGGGAGTCCTCAGCATGTCGTGCCCCTGCCTCGCGGCTTCGCCCTCTCACCGAGCCTTCCCACTGTCTCGCAGTCGACGCCGCCCTGTCCGGCACTCGGCATCGTTGACCCATACCGAACTGCCGCGTCCCAGAGCGGAGTTCGCAGAGGCACGTGAAGGGAGGGAGGGATCCGGAAGACGGGCCCCTCCCCCGTGGTCTCAGCGGTGCCGGAACCAGGACATCGACGAGAGCGCCCGGTCGTCGTATCCGAACAGCGCCTGGTTCTCCCAGGCGTTGCCGGAGGCCGCGTCGGTGGGGTCCCAGCCGTTGCCGCCCACCGCGGTCCAGGTCGCCTCCCAGTAGAAGAGGCCCAGGCCGCGGCCGTTCGGGACCGCCTCCACGATGCTCGTCATGTCGTTCATCCACCGCGTCTGACCGGCCACGCTCGCCGGGTAGCCGGAGACCAGCTCGCCCGCGGTGTCGATGATGTTCTCGTGGGCGTCCTCGCTGTCCAGACGGAACGGGTAGGCGGTCTCGGCGACGAAGACCGGCTTGCCGTAGCGGGCGGCCGCGTCGTCGAGGGTGGTCTGGAAGTCGGCCAGGGTGCCGTGCCAGTAGCCGTAGAAGGACAGGCCGATCGCGTCGAACTTCACGCCGTGGGAGCGCGCGCTGTCGAACCACCAGCGGGTGCCCTCCAGGTCACCGCCCTCGGCGAGGTGCAGGGCGACGGTGGTGGACGAGTTGACGGCCTTGACGGCGTCGTAGCCGGAGTTGAGCAGCCCGGCCAGCTGCGTCCAGTTCGAGGTGGATCCCTCGTTCCACAGCATGCCGCCGTTGATCTCGTTGCCCACCTGGACCATGTCGGCGGTGGTGCCCTGCGCCTTCAACGCGTTCAGCACGTCGTACGTGTGGTGGTACACGTCCGTCTTCAGCTGACCGTAGGAGTGCCCGGCCCAGGCGGCGGGCTTGTCCTGGCGTCCCGGGTCGGCCCAGAAGTCCGAGTAGTGGAAGTCGACCAGCAGCTTCATGCCCTGCGCCTTGACGCGCTTGGCCGTGGCCAGGACGCGGGCCTTGTTGTTGTAGCCGTCGGCCGGGTTCACCCAGACCTTGAGGCGGGCGTAGTTCATGCCGTTGGACCTGAGGATGGCCAGGGGGTCGCCGGCGGCGCCCGAACCGTTCCGGTACACACCGCCCTTGGCCTCGCTCTTGGCCAGCGAGGAGACGTCGGCCCCCTTGATCGGCGTACCGGACGTGCCGGGGGTGAAGGTCAGGTCGTCGACGTTGATCCAGTTGCCGGCGTTCGCGTCGCTGTTGACGCTGATCGTGCACTGGTTGCCGGTCACCTTGACCGGCACGACGATCCGGATCCACCCGCCGGCCGAGACCGGCAGGTCGGTGCGCTGCTCGGTACCGCCGCAGTTCCTCAGCGCCAGGTACGCGGACTTCTGCCCGCCGCCGGAGCGCACCCAGGCGGTGAGCTTGTAGTTCCCGTCGGTGAGTCCGGACAGGTACTGGTACGTCTCGACTTTGTAGGCCGTCGAGGACCAGTGGGTGAGGCGGTGACTGCCGCCGTGGCCGCCGGACTCGGTGAACGAGGCGCCGGTGTCGCCGTACTCGGACCAGCCGCTCGGGGTCGCGGTGCCCGCGCCGTCGGCTTCGAAGTCGCCGTTGGTCGGTGCGCTCGCGGCGTGGGCCGAAGTGGCGGGCAGGGCGGTGAGGGCGAGGCCCGCGGTGAGCGGGAGCAGCAGGGCCCTGAGGGTGCGTCTGGGATGGAACATCGTCGTCCGTCGTCCCTTCGACGTGGGGGTTGGGGGGCGGGAGTGCCTGGCTCGCGCAGGAGCACGTGTGGTCCCTCCGCCCGCGGCTCGTGGCTCGCGCGGGCGGAGGGAGTCGGTTCAGCCGTCGAGCCGGACGACCCGGACGGCTCCGGCCGGGACCGCCAGGCGGCCGGCGGCGCGTTCTCCGGTCAGCAGTTCGGTGCCGGGGACCTCCAGCGGCACCTTGGTGTCCGAGCCGGTGTGGTTGAGGGCGAACAGGTAGGTGCCCGACGCGCCGGTGCGGCGGACGACTTCGACGTCCCGGGGCAGGTCGCCGCGCGGGGCGAGCCGCGCGTCCTCGCCCGCCATGCCGAGCAGCGCGTCGAGGCCGTCGGCGCCGAGCCGGGTGGAGACGTACCAGGCGGTGCCCTCGCCGAGGCGGTGCCGGGTGACGGCGGGCAGACCGGCGGTGAGGCCGTCGGCATAGGTCAGGACGGTCTCGGCGCCGCGGGGCACCACGAACTCCGTCCACACGTCGGCGGCCAGTTCGCTCCCGTCGGGGCCTGTGACGCGCACCCGTTCGCCGGGCAGCAGCGGGGAGAACTCCTCGACGGTGAGACCGAGGACGTCCCGCAGCGGACCCGGGTAGGCACCCTCATGGACGGCGTCGTGCTCGTCGACGATGCCGGAGAAGTACGAAACGACGAGCGTGCCGCCGCTCTCGACGTACGCCGTGAGGTTGCGCCCCGCGGCCTCCGTCATCAGGTACAGGGCCGGTACGACGACAAGGGGATACCTCGACAAGTCGGCTTCCGGGTGGGCGAAGTCGACGGTGAGGTGACGGTCGTAGAGGGCTTCGTAGAAGGCGTCGGCGCGCTCGCGGGCCTCGTGGTCGACGCTGGGGCGCCAGTCCAGGTTCTGCGCCCACCAGGATTGCCAGTCCCACAGCACGGCCACGTCGGCCTCGGTGCGGGTGCCGCGTATCTCGCTCAACGCCTCGACGGAGGCCCCGAGTTCGACGACCTCGCGCCATACGCGGGTGTCGGTGCCGCCGTGCGGGACCATCGCCGAGTGGAACTTCTCGGCGCCGCGCCGGGACTGGCGCCACTGGAAGAACAGGGCACCCTCGGAGCCGCGCGCCACATGGGCGAGGGAGTTGCGGGCCATCTGGCCGGGGGCCTTGGCGGGGTTGCGGGGCTGCCAGTTGACGCCCGAGGTGGAGTGCTCCAGCAGCAGCCAGGGGGCGCCGCCCGCGACGGAGCGGGTGAGGTCGGCGGCCATCGCGAGGTTGACGTGGGTGCGGCGTCCGTCGGTGATCAGGTAATGGTCGTTGGTGACAAGGTCGACCTCACGGCCCCAGGCCCAGTAGTCGACCGAGTCGCACTGGCTCAGCGCCGTCATGAAGTTGGTGGTGACCGGGACGCCCGGCGAGAGGCGGTGCAGGATGTCCCGCTCCGCCACGAAGTTCTCGCGCATGGTGGCGTCGGCGAACCGCTTGTAGTCGAGCGCCTGGCCGGGGTTGACGGCCGCGGGGGTGAGCCGGGGCGGTTCGATGTCCTCGAAGCCGCCGTAGCGCTGGCCCCAGAAGGCCGTGCCCCAGGCCTCGTTGACGGCCTCCACGGTGCCGTACGTGGTGGCCAGCCAGCGGCGGAAGTGGGCGGCGCAGGACTCGCAGTAGCAGGCCGAGACGGGGACGCCGTACTCGTTGTGGACGTGCCACATCGCGAGCGCCGGGTGGTCGCCGTAGCGCTCGGCGAGCTGCTCCGTGATGGAGGCCGCCGCCGCGCGGTAGTCGGCGTTGCTGTGGCAGATGGCCGCGCGGGAGCCGAACCCGTAGCGCACGCCCTCGGCGGTCACGGGCAGCGCTTCGGGATGGGCCCGGTAGAACCAGACGGGCGGTACGACGGTGGGGGTGCCGAGGTCGACGCGGATGCCGTGCTCGTGCAGCAGGTCCAGGAGCCGGTCCAGCCAGCCGAAGTCGTAACGGCCGGGTGAGGGCTCCAGCAGCGCCCAGGAGAAGATCCCGACGCTCACCAGGGTGACGCCGGCCTCCCGCATCAGCCGGACGTCCTCCTGCCAGACGCTCTCCGGCCACTGCTCGGGGTTGTAGTCCCCACCGAAGGCGAGCCTGGTGAGGCCCCTGGGGGTGGTCTCCGGCATGGAAGGTCTCCCGGTCGGTCGATCGATTGGGAACGTGCACACACAGCGAACGCGCTGCGCAGCCCAACATAACCGCACAGCAACAACCATTGACAAGTGTCCGGGATGTTTCTCTACTGTGAACGCTCACAGAAGCATGGCAGGTCCTCGCAGCAGGCGAGGACCCCAGGTCAGGGGAGAGATCCATGCCGTACACGAAGCGCCGCCGCCTCGTGAGAACCGCCGTCGCCGTCGCCGTCGGCGCCACCACCCTCGCCGCCTGCGGCACGGAGTCCGCGGACAGCGGGACCGAGTCGGGGCCGGCGTCGCTGACGTACTGGACCTGGACGCCCGGCATGGACAAGGTCGTCGACCTGTGGAACAAGGGGCCGGGCAAGAAGGACCGGATCACCGTCACGGTGAAGAAGCAGGCCTCCGGTGACACGCTCGTCACCAAGATCCTCACCGCGCACAAGGCGGGCAAGGCCCCCGACCTCGTACAGGCGGAGTACCAGGCGCTGCCCACGCTGGTCAGCAACGACGCGCTCGCCGACATATCGGAGAACGTGGGCGAGGTGAAGGACGAGTTCGCCGACGGTGTCTGGCAGCAGACGACGCTCGGCACGGACGCGGTCTACGCGGTCCCGCAGGACATCGGACCGATGATGTTCTACTACCGCGAGGACCTCTTCAAGCAGTACGGCCTCACGGTGCCGACGACCTGGGACGAGTTCGCGGAGACCGCCCGCAAGCTGAAGAAGGCGGCACCCGGCAAGGACCTGACCACCTTCTCCGCCAACGACTCCGGTCTTTTCGCGGGCCTCGCCCAGCAGGCCGGTGCCAAGTGGTGGACCACCTCCGGCGACCAGTGGAAGGTCTCCATCGACGACGCGGCGACGCAGAAGGTCGCGAAGTTCTGGGGCGGCCTGGTCGAGGAGGGCGCCATCGACAACCAGCCGATGTACACCCCGGCCTGGAACAAGGCGCTCAACACCGGCAAGCAGATCGCCTGGGTCAGTGCCGTGTGGGCGCCGGGCACGCTGACGACGGCCGCACCCGACACCAAGGGCAAGTGGGCCATGGCCCCGCTCCCCCAGTGGTCCACGAGCGACAACCGCACCGGCAGCTGGGGCGGCTCCTCCACCGCCGTCACCACCGACTCCGAGCACCGGGGCGCCGCCGCGAAGTTCGCCGCATGGCTGAACACCGACAGAGGGGCACTGAACGCGCTGGCGAAGGAGAGCGGCATCTACCCGGCCGCCACCAGCGCCCAGACCAGCGGCGCGTTCCTCGAGCCGCCGGCGTACTTCTCGAACCAGGCCGACTTCTACTCCAAGGCCGCCGACATCGCGGAGACCACCGCACCGTCCGCCTGGGGCCCGAACGTGAACGTCGCCTACACCACCTTCAAGGACGCCTTCGGCGCCGCCGCGAAGAACAAGTCCGACTTCGGCGCCGCTCTGAAGAAGATGCAGGACGACACCGTCGCCGACATGAAGAAGCAGGGCTTCGGGGTCGCTCGGTGAAAAGCACGGCACGTCGGCAGGCGTACGGGGTGAAGGGGGCCCCGTACGCCCACCCGTCTCCCACCACCACCCTCAGACGAGCGCGAAGCGCCCCCTATCTTTTCCTCCTCCCCGCGACGGTCCTGTTCGCGTTGTTCTTCGCCCTGCCCATCGGCTACGCGCTCTGGCTCAGTTTCCGCAAGGTGCAGGTGTCCGGCCTGGGCCTCGGCTCCGGCGCCCGCGAGGAGGTCTGGGCCGGCCTGGAGAACTACACCGACGCCCTCTCCGACAGCGAGCTTCTCAACGGCACCCTGCGCGTGCTCGGCTACGGGTGCATCGTCGTGCCCGTCATGCTCGGCCTGGCCCTGCTGTTCGCGCTGATGCTCGACGCGGAGAAGGTGCGGCTCGCGCCCGTCACCCGGCTCGCGATCTTTCTGCCGTACGCCATCCCCGGTGTGGTGGCCGCCCTGCTGTGGGGCTTCCTCTACCTGCCGGACGTCAGTCCCTTCTACTTCGTGCTCGACAAGCTCGGGATGCCGCAGCCGGACCTGCTGGACGGCGGGCCGCTGTATCTGGCCCTGTCGAACATCGCCGTGTGGGGCGGCACCGGCTTCAACATGATCGTCATCTACACCTCGCTCCAGGCGATCCCCGCGGAGGTGTACGAGGCGGCGAAGCTGGACGGCGCCACCCCGCTGCAGATCGCACTGCGGATCAAGATCCCGATGGTGGCGCCCTCGCTGGTGCTGACCTTCTTCTTCTCGATCATCGCGACGATCCAGGTCTTCAACGAGCCGACCACCCTCAAGCCGCTCACCAACTCCGTTTCCACCACGTGGAGTCCGCTGATGAAGGTGTACCGGGACGCCTTCGGAGAGGGAGACATCCACGGGGCCGCGGCGCAGGCCGTGATCATCGCCTTCGCCACGCTCCTCCTCTCCTTCGGCTTCCTGCGTGCCGCGAACCGTCGTCAGAAGCAGGAGACCGCCCGATGAGCTCCCTCGCCGTTCCCCAGGCCGAGCCGAGGGCGGGCAGCAGGCCCGGCGCCGCCCAGGACCGCCGCCCGCCGCTGCGCCGCCGGACGGCCCTGATCCCCACGGTCACCCTGCTGCTGGGTGCGCTCTACTGCCTGCTCCCGGTCGCCTGGGTGGTCATCGCGGCCACCAAGTCCGGGCGTGAGCTGTTCTCGACGTTCACCTTCCTGCCGGGCACGGGCTTCGCCGCCAACGTCCGCGACCTGAGCGCCTACCGTGACGGCGTCTACTGGCAGTGGATGGGCAACTCCGCGCTGTACGCCGGCCTCGGGGCCCTGCTGTCGACGTGCGTGTCGGCCTGCAGCGGCTACGCGCTCGCGATCTACCGTTTCCGCGGCCGCGAGACGATCTTCAACGTGCTGCTCGCGGGTGTGCTGATGCCGCCGGTGATCCTGGCCATCCCTCAGTACCTGCTGCTGGCGAAGGCCGACCTCACCGACTCGTACCTGTCCGTCCTGCTGCCGCAGGTCCTCTTCCCGTACGGCGTCTACCTCGCGCGGATCTACGCCGCCGCCGCGGTGCCCGCCGACGTGGTCGAGGCGGGGCGGATGGACGGGGCGAGCGAGTGGCGGATCTTCACGCGGATCGCGCTGCCTATGATGATCCCCGGAATGGTGACGGTGTTCCTGTTCCAGTTCGTGGCGATCTGGAACAACTTCCTGCTCCCGTACATCATGCTCAGCGACGACGAGAGGTTCCCGATCACACTCGGTCTCTTCACGTTGCTGGAGCAGGGCGCGAACACCCCGGCGCTGTACACCCTGGTGATCACGGGTGCGTTCCTCGCGGTGCTCCCGCTGGTCGCCCTCTTCCTGGTCATCCAGCGGTTCTGGAGTCTGGATCTGCTCTCCGGAGCCGTAAAGTCATGATTATGAACGCTGCGGGAGGCAGGCGCAGGCCGCCCACGATCCACGACGTGGCGCGCGAGGCGGGGGTCTCACGCGGCACCGTCTCGCGCGTCCTCAACGGCGGCCACTACGTCAGTCCGGCCGCCCAGGACGCGGTCAACGCGGCCATCCGCAAGACGGGTTACGTCGTCAACCGGCACGCCCGCTCCCTGATCACCGGGCGGTCCGACTCGATCGGCTTCCTGCTCACCGAGCCGCAGGAGCGGTTCTTCGAGGACCCCAACTTCAACGTCCTGCTGCGCGGCTGCACCCAGGCGCTCGCGGCGCACGACGTTCCGCTGCTGCTGATGCTGGCGGGCACCGAGGACGAACGGCGGCGCATCACGCGGTACATCACCGCCGGGCACGTCGACGGGGTGCTGCTGGTCTCCAGCCATTCCGGCGACCCCGTGGCGGAGCGGTTGCGCGAGGCCGGCGTGCCGCTGGTCGCGTGCGGGAAGCCGATCGGGCTGGCCTCCAAGGTGAGTTACGTGGCAGCGGACGACCGCGACGGGGCCCGCGACATGGTGCGCCACCTGCTGTCGCTGGGGCGGCGCAGGGTGGGCACGGTGACCGGGCCGCTGGACACACCCGGCGGTGTCGAGCGCCTCGCCGGGTACAAGGAGGTGCTGGCGGAGGCGGGTTCGGAGTTCGACGAGCGACTGGTCGTCTCCGGCGACTACAGCAGAGCGAGCGGCGAGGCGGGCGCCGAGCGGCTGCTGGCACAGGCCCCGGACATCGACGCGATGTTCGTGGCCTCCGACCTCATGGCGCAGGGGGCGCTCACGGCACTGCGGCGGGCCGGTCGGCGGGTGCCGCAGGACGTGGCCCTCGGCGGCTTCGACGATTCGCCGGCCGCCGTGGCCTCCAGTCCCGGGCTGACGACCATCCGGCAGCCCTGGGACCGCATCAGCAACGAGATGGTGCGGGTGCTGCTCGCGCAGATCGGGGGCGAGGATCCGGCGGCGGTGATCCTGCCGACGGAGCTGGTGAAACGGGAGTCCGCGTAGGGGGTCTCGGAGGTGATCCATGCACGGTCATTGATCCCTGCACCGGTGTTACCGTTCCCCTATGGCGGCGAGAACGGCTGGTGGACAGCTCGAGGAACAGTGGCGGGACATCCTGTCCGCTCACGCGCGCACGATGTGCGAGATCGACCGGGCGCTGCATCCGCACGGTCTCGGCGCGTCCGACTTCGAGGTCCTGGACATGCTCGCGACCGCGGCGCCCGAGGAGGGCGAGCAGTGCCGGGTGCAGAACCTCGTGGGGCGGGTCCATCTCAGCCAGAGCGCGCTGTCCCGGCTGATCGCCCGGCTGGAGAAGGACGGCCTGGTGACGCGGTCCGTGTGCGCGGAGGACCGGCGGGGCGTGTGGGTCGCCCTGACCTCCAAGGGCCGCGACCTGCACGCCGAGGTGCTGCCGCTGCAGCGGGCCGCGCTGGCCCGGACGCTGGGCGGATAGGTCCCGGACGTCACACCCCAGCCGGAGTGGCCCCCGTTGCTGGTGGTGCAGTGCGACGGTGAGGCGGCGGTATTCGCCCGGCTGCTTAAGCCCCTGGCGATGACGTGGAGCGGACGGATGAGCCGGCTCGGGCGGAGGCGTCGGCGGCGGCGCGCCGGCCGGCTGGGGCCGGCGGCCCACGCGGTGCAGCGGCGGATCAAGGAGGCTCTCGACCCGCGGGGCGCACTGGCCCCGGCAGGCAAGGCGCTCTGACCTGCCGTGCCGCGTGGGCGCCGACGCGAGGGCTGTTAACGGACCAGCAGGGTGCGGACTCCCTCCGAGGTCAGTGTCAGCCGGTGCTCGGAGCTGCCGTCGATGGTAAGCGACAGGTCGTCGGCCGGCCACTGGGCGGCGAGGGCGCCGAGCGGCACCATGCGGTAGCGGGAGACGAACGGCAGCAGTCCGGCCATCTCCACCTCGGAGGTGAACACGGGCACCACCGGTTCGCCGCCCGGCTGCTCCAGCACGGGCAGCGCCACCGCCGAGGGGTTGGTGGCGTCGGCGTCGGCCGCGTCGTCGGGCACGGGGATGAGCACGTCGCTGTTGGCGAGCGCGTCCAGAGCCGCCGCGTCCTCGGTGTTCTCGGCGAGGACGTCCAGTGCCCGCTGGGCGGGCGTGGGCGTGGGGTCGTTTGCGGGTGTCTCCATGGCACATTCCCTGGTAGCGGCGGTCTGCGGCCTGCCCGGGGCAAGATCCGCCCCGGGTACGGTCCTGCTCGCGTACCCGAACGGGAACGGGGCAATCCTGGTGGATCTTCAGGGTTGGTGGGCGCGCGGGGGAGATCTTGTGGTGGAGCCTCGGCGATGCGGGACCTGCCGGGGATGTTGACGGGCCTGATGTTACCGGTAACATCAGGCGTCTGATCCAGACGTACGCGACTGTGCCCTCCGCCCACCCACTCGGTGGCCCGTCTCCCGGAGTCCGCGTGATCGAAGAGCGCGTTGCCCGTCCCTCCCCCGCACCGCCCGGCCCGCTCTTCAGCAGGACCGCCGTCCTGGCCTCATGTGCCGGCTTCGTGCTCATCGGGGCGTTGCAGGCGCTGTACGGGCCGGCGATCCCTGCTCTGCGTGCGGAGTTCGGGCTGTCGCCGTCCGCCGCGGGGCTCGGGCTCAGTGCGCACTTCGTCGGTGGTGTCGCCGGAGTGCTGCTGTTCGACCGGCTCTACGGGCGGGTCGGAAACCGGCGGGTCCTCGGCAGTTCGTATCTGCTGATGGCCGTCGGTGCGGCCGGTTTCGCGCTGGCGCCCGACTGGCCGACCGCGCTGGCGGCGGCCCTGCTCGCCGGGTTGGGCTTCGGCGGCATCGACTACGGCCTCAACCAGCTGTTCGCGGTGGGCTTCGGCCACCGCTCGACCGCGATGCTGAACATCCTCAACGCGCACTTCGGCATCGGTGCCATCCTCGGGCCCGCCGTGATCGGCGCGGTCGGCTCCGAGCACTACCCGGCCGTCTTCCTCGTCTTCGCCCTCGCCAATCTGCCGTTGCTGCTGTGCCTGAGGGGCGTGCGGAACCAGGTACCCGCCGCGGCCGGGGAACGGGCCGGCGGCACAGCCGTTCTCGGCCGGAGCCTCGGTTCCGTGCTCGCCGTCTTCGTCGTCCTCTACGTGCTGCACGTCGGCATCGAGGCCGGTGTCGGCGGCTGGGAGCCCACACATCTGGAGACCGTCGGCTACGGCGCGGGTGTCGCCGCCACCGCCACCTCCGTGTACTGGCTCATGATGACCGTCGGCCGCTTCCTGGTCGCCCCGCTCGCGCTGCGCTTCTCCGCCCAGGCCATCATCACCGTCTCCTGCGCGGGCATGACGGTGTGTCTGCTGGCCGCGGCCGTCCCGGCTCTCGCGCCCTACGCGTACGCCGGTGTCGGTCTGTTCATCGCGCCGATCTTCCCCACCGGGCTGCCGTGGCTGTGTTTGCCAGTCTATGGCAGCCCCGTGCTGTCAGG
>NZ_JBEOXI010000197.1:0-15495 GCF_040296465.1 Streptomyces sp. NPDC002130 | reverse complement strand
CTCGTTGACCCGCGTACGAATCACACCGCCCGACAGCGTGATGGCGAGGATCTCGTCGGTCTCCTCGACCACCAGCGCGCCGACGAGGGATCCGCCGGTGCGTCAGGCGTCCTTGCTGAGCTCCCAGAAGCGGAACACCGTCGAGGCGTCGAGGCAGTACTCGAGGCCGTAGACGCCGTCGCGGACGACCGCGTACTGCTTGGCCTGCCACACCGGCAGGACGGGGAGCTCGTCGGCGACGATGTCCTGCAGCTCCCCGAACTCCTTGTCCGTGGAGGCCCGGTTGGTCAGGGCGGCGGTGCGCGGGATGAGCGAGCCGGTGATCGTGCCGTTGTCGTAGTTGTTGCTCAGCACGTTGCCCTCGCCGAAGAAGGGGGCCGTGAAGTTGTCGGCGTCCGGGTAGTCCGGCACCCAGCCCTTCACGTAGACGCCGTACTTGCCGGCGGCGATGTCCTTCTCGTACTGGCCGAAGGGGACCGACTTGACGCTGGCGTCGAACAGGCCGCTGGTGTTGAGCTGGCCCGCGATGGCCTCCAGCTCCTGGTCGGTGGCGGGGCCGTAGCGGGACGGGGTCGACCAGAGGGTGAGCTTCACCCTGCCCGTGATGCCGTCCTCGCGCAGCGCGGCCCGGGCCTTGGCCTTGGAGGGGCGGGCGCCGTAGGTGTCGAAGAAGGCCGTGTTGTGGCCCGCGATACCGGCCGGGATGATCGAGTACAGCGGGGTCGCGGTGCCCTGGTAGACGTCCCTGATGAGGGCTTCGCGGTCGAGCAGGTGGGCGATGGCCTTGCGGACGCCGAGCTTTCCGGCGACCGGGTCGTCCATGTTGAAGACCAGGTGCTGGACCTCGGCGCTGCTGCCCTCGACGACCTCGGTGCCGGTGCCGTCGTCGGCCTTCTCCATGTCGGCGACGTCGCCCGCGGTGAGGCCGCGGTAGGCGATGTCGACCTCCTCGTCCTGGATGGCCTTCTTCAGGGCGGTCTGGTCGCCGTCGAAGAACTTCAGCGTCACGCCGCTGTTCTTCACCTTGGCGGTGCCCTCGTAGTTCTCGTTGACGGAGAAGACGGCCTGGCCGTCGTCGAACGAGTCGAGCTTGTACGGGCCGGAGCCGACGGCCTGGCCGTCCTCGCGGAGCTTGCCCGCGTCGTACTCGTTGTGGTCGACGATGGAACCGGCGCCGGAGGCGATCTTGCTGGGGAAGGTGGCGTCGGCCGTGTTCAGCTGGAAGACGACCGTCTTCTCGTCCGGCGTCTCGACCTTGTCGAGCGTGGGGAACATGATCGCGGGCCCGTCCGGGTCCTTGATCTTCAGCATGCGGTCGAAGGAGAACTTCACGTCCTCGGAGGTGAGCTCGTCACCGTTGCTGAACTTGAGGCCGTCCTTCAGCGTGCACTTGTAGACCCGGGTCTGCGTGTCGCTGAAGCCGCAGCTCTCGGCGGCCTCCGGCTGGGGTTCCGTGGCGCCCTTGGGGAAGCTCAGCAGGGACTGGAAGACGTTGTTGAACAACAGCCAGGAGCCGGGGTCGTAGCCGGAGGCCGGGTCCGTGGCCAGGACGTCGTCGGACATCCCCACCACCACGTTGGAGCCGTCCCCCGCGGAGTCTCCGCTCTCCGTGCCACAGCCGGTCAGCAGTCCGGAGGCGAGCCCCGCCACGATGGGCAGGACCGGCCACTGGTTGCGTAGGTTCACGTGTGTGCCTTGTCGTCGGTTCTCGAGAACGCCCGGAGCATGTGCCGGCTCCGGGGCGCGGCTCCCCGGGGCCGCGGTCAGGGGCCCCGGGGATCCAGCGGGTCCGTCAGCCGCTCACGCCCCGCCCGAGCTCCCACAGCTGGAGCGTCGAGGCGGAGTTGAGCGCGTACGCGGTACCCGTGACGTCGTCGCGGGCGGCGACGTACTGCTTGCCCTGCCACAGCGGCAGCACCGGCACGTCGCCGGCGACGATGTCCTGAATGTCCGTCAGGCTGGTGGAGGCGGACAGCCGGTCCGCCTCACGGCGGGACTCCGGGATCAGGGTCTTGCGGATCTGGCTGTTGTCGTACGGCGAGCCGAGCGTGTTGTCGGCGTCGAGGAACGGCGCGAGGAAGTTGTCGGCGTCCGGGAAGTCCGGGAACCAGCCCATGCCGTAGACGTCGTAGTCGCCCTTCTTCTCGGCCGGGCGGAAGGTGTCCCAGGGGGTGCCCTTGATGCCGACGTCGAACAGGCCGCTGGAGTTCAGCTGGTCCTTCAGGACCTCGAACTCCTTCTTGGTGGCCGGGCCGTAGTGGTCGGTCGTGTAGTGCAGCGTGAGCTTCACCGGGGTGGTGATGTTCGCCTGGTTGAGCAGGGCACGGGCCTTGGTGACGTTCGGCTCGCCGTACTTGTTGAAGAACGAGTTGGAGTGGCCGGTGACGCTGGCCGGGACCAGCGAGTACAGCGGCTCGGCCTGGGAGCCGTAGACCTTGGAGACCAGCGCGCTGCGGTTGACGACCTGGGCCATCGCCTGGCGCACGGCCTTGGACTTCACCGTCGGGGCGTCGGTGTTGAAGCCCAGGTAGCGGATCTCCAGGCCGGGCATCTCGACGAGGTCGACGTTGGTGTCGGCGTCGGCCGAGAGCTCGCGGATCTGATCCGGCGACATGGCGCGGGTCATCAGGTCGATGTCGCCCTTGTCCAGCGCCTTGCCCATGGCGTCGGCGTCCTTGAAGGACACCATGTCGACCTTGTCGTTGTTCACCTCGAGGGTCCCCTTGTAGTCGGGGTTCTTGGTGAACTCGGCCTTGACCAGCTCGTTGTTCTCGACGTCGGCCTTGAGGGTGTACGGGCCGGAGCCCTCCAGGTCAAAGCCGTCTCGCAGCTTGTTCTTCGGGTAGTCGTCGGGGTCGACGATGCCGGCGACCGGGGTCGACAGCTTGTACGGGAAGGTCGCGTCGGCGGTCTTGAGGTGGAAGATGACCTCGCGGTCGCCCTGGGTCTCGACGGTGTCGATGGTGGACAGCAGCGCGAACACGCCGCTGTCGGCCTTGAGGGAGCGTGCGCGGTCGATGGAGTACTTCACGTCGGCCGCGGTGACAGCGTTGCCGTTGGAGAACTTCAGGCCGTCGCGCAGGGTGCAGGCGTAGCGCTCGTTGCCGGTGTCGGTGAAGCCGCACCGCTCGGCGGCCTCCGGTACCGGCTCGCCCTCACCGCGCGGCTGGATCATCAGGGTCTGCACGGTCTGGCGCAGGATGTTCCAGGTGCCGACGTCATAGGCGTAGGCCGGGTCGAGGGGCGCCGGGGCGTCCTTCGAGGCGGTGAACCGGTCCGTGGTGCCGACAACGATCGCGTCGCTGTCGCCGCTCCCGCTGTCGGACCCTCCGCAGGCGGCGAGCACCGGCGCGAGCAAGCCGATCACGGCCGGCAGCACCAAAGTCTTGCGGTTCATGCTCGAGTTTCTCCAGAGCTGTCGACTCCGTGTACCCGGCATGCAGGGGTGGCGCAGCGGATCACGGGGGTGGGGCGATGTTCTCGCGACGAGGTTAGTCCGGGCCGGCAGGAGGGTTCGCAGCCACCGGAGTTGAGCACCCATCACGCTGTGGAACCGGGCGCGGACAGACCGAAAACCCGACAGCGGAAGCTTTGGTGCAGCGTTCCATCAATCGGGACACAAGGGCACGCCGGCAACCCCCTTGAGGGGGCGCGCAGCACACGTCGGATCGAGTGTCGACCCCGGAATGCGTGGGGAACGTCACACGCGTAAACGGGTTCGAAGGTACGGGAATTCGATCGGCCGGAGGGCTTCGAATTCGCCTTCGGAATTGCGGCCCTAACGCCGCTGCACGCTGGGTGAACGCCTAGCGCATTTCCGTCATCAAGCCGTGCAGAAAAGTCAGGTCGACCTCTTCGAGGGAAGTGACGACCGTGCGGCGCAGGGCCGGGGCGATGGGGGCCACGGAGGGCACGGCCACGACCTGGCAGCCCGCGGCCTCGGCGGCGGCGACCCCGGTCGCGGTGTCCTCGATGACGGCGCACCGGGCCGGGTCCGCGCCGAGCCCGGCGGCGGCGGCCAGGTACGGATCGGGGTGGGGCTTGGTGCGCGGCACCTCGTCACCGGCCACCGTCAGGCTGAAGTGGTGGGCGCCGAGCGAGGTGAGCACCCGGTCGATGATGCGCCGGTGCGAGGCGGAGACCAGGGCTGTTGGGATCTCGTACTCGTACAGCTCGGCGAGCAGCCGGCCGGCGCCCGGCATCAGCGGCAGGGCGCGGTCGATGCGGTCCTCGAAGCCGTCGTTCAGGAGCACGGTGAGCTCGTCGAGGGGGATGTCGGCGCCGGTGGCCTCGATGAGGAACCCTGCGCTGCGGGTCATGGGGCCGCCGACCACGACATGGCGCCAGGACTCGTCGAGCCTGTGGCCGAGGGAGGCGAAGACCTCGACCTCGACGTCCCACCAGAAGCCCTCCGTGTCCACCAGTGTGCCGTCCATGTCGAGGAGCACGGCCTGCAAGGCCGACCCTTCGGCGGACCGGGTACCGAGTGCGGGGACCGTACTGGTCATCCACGTACCTCCTTGAGGGACGGTCAGGCCGGCTCCCACGAAGGGAACCGGCCTGCGGTGGACCGACCAGTCTACGTCGTCCGTGAGCGAAGTGCCTCGTTTAGCCGCTGTGCCCCCGGGCACACCGTGGATACGCCGGGGGGCGCTGTGACGTGCACCGGAGGGCCGCTCAGCGGGCGTTGAAGTACTTCGCCTCCGGGTGGTGGATCACGATGGCGTCCGTGGACTGCTCGGGGTGCAGCTGGAACTCCTCGGACAGCTGGACGCCGATGCGCTCCGGCTGGAGCAGGTCGGCGATCTTGGCGCGGTCCTCCAGGTCGGGGCAGGCGCCGTAGCCGAGGGAGAAGCGGGCGCCCCGGTACTTCAGCTCGAACATGCCCTGCATCTCGTCCGGGTCCTCGCCGGCGAAGCCGAGTTCGGAGCGCACGCGCGCGTGCCAGTACTCGGCGAGCGCCTCGGCCAGCTGCACGGACAGCCCGTGCAGTTCGAGGTAGTCGCGGTAGGCGTTGGCCTCGAAGAGCCGCGCGGTCTCCTCGCCGATGCGCGAGCCGACGGTGACGACCTGGAAGCCGACGACGTCGGTCTCGCCGGACTCCTCCGGGCGGAAGAAGTCGGCCAGGCACAGGCGGCGGCCCCGGCGCTGACGCGGGAAGGTGAAGCGGGTGCGCTCGTTGCCCTGCTCGTCCAGGATGATCAGGTCGTCGTCCTTGGAGACGCACGGGAAGTAGCCGTAGACCACGGCCGCCTCCAGCAGGTTCTCCGTCTGGAGCCGGTCCAGCAGGCCGCGCAGCCGGGGCCTGCCCTCGTTCTCGACGAGCTCCTCGTAGGACGGGCCCTCGCCGGTGCGGGCCTGCTTGAGGCCCCACTGGCCCTTGAACAGGGCGCCCTCGTCGAGCCAGCTCGCGTACTCCTTGAGCTGGATGCCCTTGATCACGCGGGTGCCGCGGAAGGGCGGGGTGGGCACGGGGTTGTCGGTGGCGACGTCGGAGCGGACGTGCCCCTCCTCGGGGCGCTCCTCGACGGCGGCCGGGGCGGCGGCCCGTACCCTGCGCTGCTTGAGCTCGGGCAGCTTGGCGCCGGGTACGCCCCGCTTGACGCCGATCAGGGCGTCCATCAGGCGCAGGCCCTCGAAGGCGTCGCGGGCGTAGCGGACCTCGCCCTCGTAGATCTCGTGCAGGTCCTGCTCGACGTAGGCGCGGGTGAGGGCGGCGCCGCCGAGGATGACCGGGTAGCCGGAGGCCAGGCCGCGCTGGTTCAGCTCCTCCAGGTTCTCCTTCATGATCACCGTGGACTTCACCAGGAGACCGGACATGCCGATGACGTCGGCCCGGTGCTCCTCGGCGGCTTCCAGGATCGCGGAGACCGGCTGCTTGATGCCGAGGTTGACGACGTTGTAGCCGTTGTTGGACAGGATGATGTCGACGAGGTTCTTGCCGATGTCGTGCACGTCGCCGCGGACGGTGGCGAGCACGATGGTGCCCTTGCCGGCCTCGTCGGTCTTCTCCATGTGCGGTTCGAGGTGGGCGACGGCCGTCTTCATGACCTCGGCGGACTGCAGGACGAACGGCAACTGCATCTGGCCGGAGCCGAACAGCTCGCCGACGACCTTCATGCCGTCCAGCAGGGTCTCGTTGACGATGTCGAGCGCGGGCCGCTCCTGGAGGGCCTCGTCGAGGTCCGCTTCGAGGCCGTTCTTCTCGCCGTCGATGATGCGCCGCTTGAGGCGCTCGTCGAGCGGCAGGGCGGCCAGTTCCTCGGCCTTGCCGGCCTTGAGGGACTTGGCGGTGGCGCCCTCGAACAGCTGCATGAGCTTCTGCAGCGGGTCGTAGCCCTCGGCGCGGCGGTCGTGGATGAGATCCAGGGCGGTCTGGACCTCCTCCTCGCTGAAACGGGCGATCGGCAGGATCTTGCTGGCGTGCACGATCGCCGAGTCCAGGCCCGCCTTGACGCACTCGTCGAGGAAGACGGAGTTGAGCAGGATGCGGGCGGCCGGGTTGAGGCCGAAGGAGATGTTGGACAGGCCCAGCGTGGTCTGCACCTTCGGGTGCCGCCGCTTCAGCTCGCGGATGCCCTCGATGGTGGCGATGCCGTCCCCCCGGGACTCCTCCTGGCCGGTGCAGATGGTGAAGGTCAGGCAGTCGACGAGGATGTCCTCCTCGTGGATGCCCCAGTTGCCGGTCAGGTCGTCGATGAGCCGTTCGGCGATCTCGACCTTCTTCTCGGCGGTGCGGGCCTGGCCCTCCTCGTCGATGGTGAGCGCGATGAGGGCGGCGCCGTGCTCCTGGGCGAGGGCGGTGACCTTGGCGAAGCGGGAGTCGGGGCCGTCGCCGTCCTCGTAGTTCACCGAGTTGATCACCGCGCGGCCGCCGAGCTTCTCCAGGCCGGCCCGGATGACGTCGACCTCGGTGGAGTCCAGCACGATCGGCAGGGTGGAGGCGGTGGCGAAGCGGCCGGCCAGCTCCTCCATGTCGGCGACGCCGTCGCGGCCGACGTAGTCCACGCACAGGTCGAGCATGTGCGCGCCCTCGCGGATCTGGTCGCGGGCCATCTCCACGCAGTCGTCCCAGCGGCCCTCCAGCATGGCCTCGCGGAACTTCTTCGAGCCGTTGGCGTTGGTGCGCTCGCCGATGGCCAGGTAGGAGGTGTCCTGCCGGAACGGCACGCTCTGGTACAGGGAGGCGGCGCCCGGCTCGGGCTGCGGGCTGCGTTCGGTGGGGGCGACGTCCCGGACGCGCTCGACCAGCTGACGCAGGTGCTCGGGGGTGGTGCCGCAGCAACCGCCGACGAGGGAGAGGCCGTAGTCCCGGACGAAGGTGCCCTGCGCCTCGGCCAGCTCGGGCGCGGTCAGCGGGTAGTGCGCGCCGTCCTTGGTCAGCACCGGCAGGCCCGCGTTGGGCATGCAGGACAGCGGGATGCGGGAGTGCCGGGACAGGAAGCGCAGGTGCTCGCTCATCTCGGCCGGGCCCGTGGCGCAGTTCAGGCCGATCATGTCGATGCCGAGCGGCTCCAGCGCGGTCAGGGCCGCGCCGATCTCGGAGCCGAGCAGCATGGTGCCGGTCGTCTCGACGGTGACCGAGACGATCAGCGGTACGGAGTGGCCGGTGGCCTCCATGGCCCGGCGGGCGGCGATGACGGAGGCCTTGGTCTGGAGCAGGTCCTGCGTGGTCTCCACGAGCAGCGCGTCGGCGCCACCGGCGAGCAGGCCCTCGGCGTTCTGCTGGTAGGCGTCCCGGATGGCGCCGAAGGTGGTGTGGCCGAGGGTGGGCAGCTTGGTGCCGGGCCCCATGGAGCCGAGCACCCAGCGCTGCTGGCCGGTGCTGCGGGTGAACTCGTCGGCCACCTCGCGGGCGATCCGGGCACCGGCCTCGGACAGCTCGGTGACGCGCTCGGGGATGTCGTACTCGCCGAGGGCGGTGAGGTTGGCGCCGAAGGTGTTGGTCTCCACGCAGTCCACACCGGCGTCGAAGTACTCGGCGTGGACCGAACGGACGATGTCCGGCCGCGTCAGGTTGAGGATCTCGTTGCAGCCCTCGAGGTTCTCGAAGTCCTCGAGTGTGGGGTCCTGCGCCTGGAGCATGGTGCCCATGGCGCCGTCGGCCACGACCACTCGGGTGGCCAGGGCTTCTCGGAACGCGGACACACGGGCCCGGCTGTCGGTGGAAGGGGTCGGCGGCAACGCGGCCATGAAAGAGGCTCCCTCGGATGCGACGGCTGTCGGCTTTGCGGCTTCCCGGACAGCCAGGGGGCATCCGGGGAAGGGCGCACCGCGCCAGCGTAACCGGGAGTGGGCTTGGATGGGCAGGGCGTCCACGGGGCGGACTCCGTGGCATCGGAACGGCCGCATGGGTGACGCGTCGGTCATCCTGGCGCAACAAATGGCGGCCCGCCATTAGCGAGAGGTCGACAACGACCGGTAGTGTTCGACATTGCCGAACGAGGGCTGTGGTGACGCTCGTCGGCGGTCGAAGGGGACGGAGGCAGTACGGCGATGGCACGGAACATCCAGTCGCTCGAACGGGCGGCCGCGATGCTGCGGCTGCTCGCGGGCGGCGAGCGGCGGCTCGGCCTGTCGGACATCGCCTCGTCGCTGGGCCTGGCCAAAGGCACCGCCCACGGCATCCTGCGCACCCTCCAGCAGGAGGGCTTCGTGGAGCAGGACGACGCCTCCGGGCGCTATCAGCTGGGCGCCGAGCTGCTGCGCCTGGGCACCACCTACCTGGATGTGCACGAGCTGCGGGCGCGCGCCCTGGTGTGGGCCGACGACCTGGCCCGTTCCAGCGGCGAGAGCGTCTACCTGGGCGTCCTGCACCAGCAGGGCGTGCTGATCGTGCACCACGTCTTCCGGCCCGACGACAGCCGGCAGGTCCTGGAGATCGGGGCCATGCAGCCGCTGCACTCCACGGCTCTGGGCAAAGTGCTGTCCGCCTACGACCCGGTGGCGCACAGCGAGGCCCTGGAGGCCGACCGCAAGGCGTTCACCGACCGGACGGTGTGCGAGCCGGAGGACTTCGAGCACATCCTCGACGTCACGCGCGCGCGGGGGTACGCGGCGGACGTGGAGGAGACCTGGGAGGGCGTGGCCTCCATCGCCGCCCCCATCCACGACCGGCGGCGCATGCCGGTCGGCTCGGTGGGCATCACGGGCGCCGTGGAACGGCTGTGCCGGCCCGACGACGAGGGAGCGCTGCGGCCCGAGCTGATCGCGGCCGTACGGGACTGCGCCCGCGCGGTCTCGCGAGACCTGGGCGCCGGGCGGTTCTGAGGGCACACGAGCGGACCGGGGCGTCGTACGGCGTTCCGGTCCTCGGCATGTCCGCGCTCACCTGCGGCAAAGATCACCGGGTCCGCGGCGATCAGTAACGATCAGATTTTCGAGTCCACAGCCCTTGACGTGCTCGTAACGCCGAAGCAAGACTCCCGTCCATCGGTCGACATTGTCGAACAGCTACCGGCAATACGCGCTAGAGTGTGACAACGCCAGGCCGGTATCGAACTTCCCTGGACGTAGGACAAAGGAGTCGCGGGTGTCCAGCTCCGACATCTTCATCGGCGAGACCATCGGTACCGCCATACTCATCCTCCTCGGCGGCGGCGTCTGCGCCGCCGTCACGCTGAAGGCCTCCAAGGCACGCAACGCCGGCTGGCTCGCCATCACCTTCGGGTGGGGCTTCGCGGTGCTCACGGCCGTCTACACCTCGGCGCCGCTGTCCGGCGCCCATCTGAACCCGGCCGTGACGCTGGCCATCGCCATCAAGGACGGCGACTGGAAGAACGTCCCGGTCTACTGGGCCGGACAGGTTCTCGGCGCCATGATCGGCGCGGCCCTGGTCTGGATCGCCTACTACGGTCAGTTCCACGCCCACCTCACCGACCGCGAGATAGTCGGCGGTCCGGGTGCGCAGGACACCACGGCCAAGGCCGTCGAGGCCCAGGAGAAGGGCGCCGGCCCCGTGCTGGGCGTCTTCTCCACCGGCCCCGAGGTCCGGGTCGCCTGGCAGAACATCGCCACGGAGATCATCGGCACCGTCGTGCTGGTGCTCGCCGTGCTCACCCAGGGCCTGAACGACAAGGGCAACGGCCTGGGCACCCTGGGCGCCCTGGTCACCGCGCTCGTCGTGGTCTCCATCGGCCTCTCCCTCGGCGGCCCGACGGGGTACGCGATCAACCCGGCCCGTGACCTCGGACCGCGCATCGTGCACGCCCTGCTGCCACTGCCCAACAAGGGCGGCTCCGACTGGGGCTACGCCTGGGTCCCCGTGGTGGGTCCGCTGATCGGCGGCGCCATCGCGGCAGGCATCTACAACGTCGCATTCGCCTAGGAGCGATTCCCCGCCCTGCGGGAAACTTCCAGCACGCGCCGTACGTAAAGCCCCATAAACCCGGAATTACCAGGAGCACACAGTGACCGACGCGCACACCGCCGGCCCCTTCATCGCCGCCATCGACCAGGGCACCACCTCCAGCCGCTGCATCGTCTTCGACCGGGACGGCCGGATCGTCTCCGTCGACCAGAAGGAGCACGAGCAGATCTTCCCGAAGCCGGGCTGGGTCGAGCACAACGCCACCGAGATCTGGACGAACGTCCAGGAGGTCGTCGCCGGGGCCATCGAGAAGGCCGGCATCACCCGCAACGACATCAAGGCCATCGGCATCACCAACCAGCGCGAGACGACCGTGCTGTGGGACAAGAACACCGGTGAGCCCGTCCACAACGCCATCGTCTGGCAGGACACCCGCACCGACGCCCTCTGCCGCGAGCTCGGCCGCAACGTCGGCCAGGACCGCTTCCGCCGCGAGACGGGCCTGCCGCTCGCCTCCTACTTCGCCGGCCCCAAGGCCCGCTGGCTGCTCGACAACGTCGACGGCCTCAAGGAGCGCGCCGAGGCGGGCGACATCCTCTTCGGCACGATGGACACTTGGGTCATCTGGAACCTGACCGGTGGTGTCGCCGGCGGCAAGCACGTCACGGACGTCACCAACGCCTCCCGCACCATGCTCATGAACCTGCACACCATGCAGTGGGACGAGAAGATCTGCGAGTCCATCGGCGTCCCGCAGCAGATCCTGCCCGAGATCCGCTCCTCCGCCGAGGTCTACGGCGAGATCACCGGCGGGAAGCTGGGCGACCTGCTCGGCGGCATCCCGGTCGCCTCCGCGCTCGGCGACCAGCAGGCCGCCCTGTTCGGCCAGACCTGTTTCGCCGAGGGCGAGACCAAGTCGACCTACGGCACCGGCACCTTCATGGTGATGAACACCGGTGACAAGATCATCAACTCCTACAGCGGCCTGCTGACCACGGTCGGCTACAAGATCGGCGACCAGAAGACGGTCTACGCCCTGGAGGGCTCGATCGCCGTCACCGGTTCGCTGGTGCAGTGGATGCGCGACCAGATGGGCCTGATCTCCACCGCCGCCGAGATCGAGACCCTCGCCCTGTCGGTCGAGGACAACGGCGGCGCCTACTTCGTGCCGGCCTTCTCCGGCCTGTTCGCCCCGTACTGGCGCTCCGACGCCCGCGGTGTGATCGCCGGCCTCACCCGGTACGTCACCAAGGCGCACCTCGCGCGCGCCGTCCTGGAGGCCACCGCCTGGCAGACGCGGGAGATCGCCGACGCCATGACGAAGGACTCCGGCGTGGAGCTGACCGCCCTCAAGGTCGACGGCGGCATGACCTCCAACAACCTGCTGATGCAGACCCTCGCCGACTTCGTGGACGCCCCCGTGGTGCGCCCGATGGTCGCCGAGACCACCTGCCTCGGCGCCGCCTACGCCGCCGGTCTCGCCGTCGGCTTCTGGAACAGCACCGACGACCTGCGCGCCAACTGGCGGCGGGCCGCCGAGTGGACCCCCCGCATGGACGCGGACACCCGCGCCCGTGAGTACAAGAACTGGCTCAAGGCCGTCGAGCGGACCATGGGCTGGCTCGAGGACGAGGAGTAAGAAACAGCATGACCACCAAGTCCACCCTGCAGTCCGTGCCTGCCCTGGGGACGCACCCGGCCTCCGGCTCGAACCCGAGCCGAGCCGAGACCAGGGAGCAGCTCTCCAAGGCGTCGTACGACCTTCTCGTGATCGGCGGCGGCATCCTGGGCATCTCCACCGCCTGGCACGCCGCGCAGTCCGGCCTCAGGGTGGCTCTGGTGGACGCCGGCGACTTCGCCGGCGCCACGTCCTCCGCCTCCTCCAAGCTGCTCCACGGCGGTCTGCGCTACCTGCAGACCGGCGCGGTGAAGCTGGTGGCGGAGAACCACTTCGAGCGCCGTGCGGTATCCCGCCAGGTGGCCCCCCACCTGGCGAACCCGCTCACGTTCTACCTCCCCGTGTACAAGGGCGGGCCGCACGGCGCGGCGAAGCTCGGGGCGGGCGTCTTCGCCTACTCCGCGCTCTCCGCGTTCGGTGACGGCGTCGGGCACCTGCTCTCGCCGGCGAAGGCCGCGCAGGACGTGCCGGAGCTGCGCACCGACAACCTCAAGGCCGTGGCCGTCTACGGCGACGACCAGATGAACGACGCGCGCATGGCGCTGATGACGGTCCGCGGGGCCGTCGAGGCGGGCGCGGTCGTCCTGAACCACGCCGAGGTGACGGGCCTGCGCTTCACCCAGGGCCGGGTCACGGGCGCCGAACTGAAGGACCGCCTGTCCGGTGACGAGTTCGGTGTCAGCGCCCGGCTGGTGCTGAACGCGACCGGCCCCTGGGTCGACCACCTGCGCAAGATGGAGGACCCGAACGCGGCGCCCTCCATCCGCCTGTCGAAGGGCGCGCACCTGGTCCTCAAGCGCACCTCCCCCTGGAAGGCCGCGCTCGCGACCCCGATCGACAAGTACCGCATCACCTTCGCCCTCCCCTGGGAGGACATGCTGCTGCTGGGCACCACCGACGAGGAGTTCGAGGGCGACCCGGCGGACGTCTCGGTCACCGAGAAGGACATAGCCCAGATCCTCGACGAAGCCGCCTTCTCGGTCCGTGACCAGCAGCTGGACCGCGACCTCATCACCTACGCCTTCGCGGGCCTGCGGGTGCTGCCGGGCGGCCCCGGCGACACCTCCAAGGCCAAGCGCGAGACGGTCGTCACCGAGGGCAAGGGCGGCATGCTGTCCGTCGCGGGCGGCAAGTGGACCACCTTCCGCCACATCGGCCGGACGATCATGAAGAAGCTGGAGGCGCTGCCGGGCCACCCGCTGGGCGACGACTTCGAGCCGATCAGCGCCCTGCCGAAGAAGCTGCCGCTGCCCGGCATTGCCAACCCGCGCGCGGTCGCCCACCGGCTGCTCACCGACCGGCCGGCACCGGGCCCGCGCATGGCGGCGGACACGGCAAAGCACCTGGCCACGCACTACGGCTCGCTGGCCTTCGACATCGCCCGCCTGGCCAACGAGAGCCCCGAGCTCGCCGAGCGCGTCCACCCCGACGCCCCGGAGATCTGGGCACAGGTCGTCTGGGCCCGGGACCACGAGTGGGCCGAGACGCAGGACGACGTGCTGCGCCGCCGCACGACGCTGACGATCCGCGGCCTCGCCACGGACGACGTCCGCGCCAAGGTGCAGGACGTGCTCGACAAGAAGTAGGCACGGGTACGGGGGACCCCATCCCGGCAGGGGCGGCTCCACGCCGACGGAGCCGCCCCTGCCGCGTTCCCCTGCCCCCATAATGACCTGATACGTCGGAGGTCTTAAGCGCACAGGGAGGCCGCCATGGCAGTCACCGACGAGGCGATCGAGAAGATCAAGGGGATGATCGTCTCCGGCGCGCTGCGCCCGGGCGACCGGCTGCCCAAGGAGAGCGAACTCGCCGCCGAGCTGGGGTTGTCGCGCAACTCCCTGCGGGAGGCCGTGCGCGCCCTGTCGCTGATCCGGATCCTCGACGTGCGGCAGGGCGACGGCACGTACGTCACGAGCCTCGATCCTCAACTGCTGCTGGAGGCGATGAGCTTCGTCGTCGACTTCCACCGGGACGACACGGTCCTGGAGTTCCTGGCGGTACGCCGCATCCTGGAGCCGGCGGCGACCGCCATGGCGGCGCTGCGGATCAGCGAGCAGCAACTGGACGCGCTGGGCGCTCAGCTGGACAAGCTCGGCGACACCCCGTCCGTGGAGGATCTCGTCGCCTGCGACCTGGAGTTCCACCGGGGCATCGTGCAGAGCTCGGGCAACTCCGTGCTGTGCTCGCTGCTCGACGGTCTGTCAGGCCCCACGACCCGGGCCCGGATCTGGCGCGGTCTCACCCAGGAGGACGCCGTCGCCCGCACCCTGCACGAGCACCGCGCGATCCTGGCCGCCCTGCGCGACCGTGACCCCGAGGCGGCGCGCTCGTGGGCGACCGTCCACGTCGCGAGTGTGGAGCAATGGCTGCGCTCCACCCTGTGACCAGGGCCTCACGGACTGCTCGGACGCATCCGGGGTGTTCAGGGGCGGATCACGGGGCAGTGATGGGGTCACTCCCCCTGCAAGGGGGCTGCGGGCGCCCCCGCGGCACGCCGTAAGGTTGGGTGGTCAAGCGAGGGCACGTCGGAAGGAGGCGCTGGGTGATCGAGCTCGAGGGGGTTCCCGAGCTGATCGACCCGGTCATGGTGGCCGCGTTCGAGGGCTGGAACGATGCCGGCGACGCCGCCTCCACCGCGGTCGCGCATCTGAACCGGGAATGGAAGGGCGAGGTGTTCGCGGCGCTGGACGCCGAGGACTACTACGACTTCCAGGTCAACCGCCCCACGGTGTTCATGGAAGCGGGCGTCCGCAAGATCACCTGGCCCACGACCAGGCTGTCGGTGGTCCGGGTCGGCGGTGACAAGCCGCGCGATCTCGTCCTCGTCCGTGGCATCGAACCGTCCATGCGGTGGCGTTCGTTCTGCAACGAACTGCTGGGCTTCGCGCACGAACTGGGGGTGGAACTGGTGGTCGTCCTGGGCGCCCTGCTCGGCGACACCCCGCACACCCGTCCGGTTCCGATCAGCGGCACGACGTCCGACCCGGACCTGGCCCGCCGCATGGACCTGGAGGAGACCAAGTACGAGGGCCCCACGGGCATCGTCGGCGTCCTCCAGGAGGCCTGCACGCACGCGGGTGTCCCGGCCGTCTCGCTGTGGGCCGCGGTGCCGCACTACGTGTCGCAGCCGCCGAACCCGAAGGCCACCCTGGCGCTGCTGAACCGCCTGGAGGACCTGATCGACGTGCGCATCCCGCTGGGCGAGCTGCCCGAGGACGCGCGCGCCTGGCAGGTCGGCGTGGACCAGCTGGCCGCCGAGGACAGCGAGGTCGCCGAGTACGTCCAGTCGCTGGAGGAGGCGCGGGACACCGCCGAGCTGCCGGAGGCGTCCGGGGAGGCCATCGCCCGGGAGTTCGAACGCTATCTGCGGCGTCACGACGGCGGACCGCCCGGGGCCGGCGGGCACGCCACCGCGGACGGCAGCGACAGCACGTCCTACCTGCGGGACAACCCCAGCGGCCGCACCCGCCCGCCGAAGCCGCCGAAGCCGGGCACGGACGACGACGAG
>NZ_JBEOXI010000196.1:0-15687 GCF_040296465.1 Streptomyces sp. NPDC002130 | reverse complement strand
ATGGACACACCGGGTTCGGCGGCCACCTCGGACTTGAGCAGGGCGTCGGCGGCGTAGATGCCGGCAGGGCCGGATCCGACGATGGCGACCCGCAGGGGGCGGGGCATGGTCAGGTTCCCTTCGAGCGGCGACAAGCGATCTCAACGGGAAGCTTAAACTAAGGCATGCCTAACCCGGTACGAGGGTCCGGTCTATGAGCTCATAAGGCTACTTTATGGGAAGCCCCTGATCGTGCTTATGGCAGGGACTGCTCCGCCCAGATGACCTTCCCCGCGGGCAGATAGCGCGTCCCCCAGCGCTCCGCGAGCTGCGCCACGAGGAACAGGCCACGCCCGCCCTCGTCCGTCAGGGTCGCGTACCGCAGGTGTGGCGAGGTGCTGCTGCTGTCAAACACCTCGCAGATCAGGTTGCGGTCCCGCAGCACCCGCACGCGTATGGGGCCGCCGCCGTACCGCAGCGCGTTGGTGACCAGCTCGCTCAGGATCAGCTCCGTGCTGAACGTCAGCTCCTCCAGGCCCCACTCGGCCAGCTGCCGGCTGACCGCCGCCCGCACCTCGCCCACGGCGGCCGGGTCGGCCGGCACCGGCCACTCCGCGACGTGGTCGGCGGTCAGCGCCCGGGTACGGGCCACGAGCAGCGCGATGTCGTCGCTGGAGCGGGCCGTGAGCTGCGAGTCGAGCACGACCCGGCAGGTGTCCTCCGGGGACTGCCCGGCCCGGCCCAGCGCCTGGCGCAGCATCTCCAGCCCCACGTCGATGTCCCGCTCCCGGTCCTCGACCAGCCCGTCGGTGTAGAGGACGAGCCGGCTGCCCTCAGCCAGCTCCAGCTCCGCCGTCTCGAACGGCAGGCCACCGAGCCCCAGCGGGGGACCGGCGGGCACGTCGGGGAACTCCACGCTGCCGTCGGGGTGGATCAGGGCCGGCGGGGGGTGTCCGGCCCGCGCGACGGTGCAGCGCCGGGAGACCGGGTCGTAGACGGCGTACAGACAGGTCGCGCCGGTGACCGGGGCGCTGCCCTCCTCCTCCGTCTCGTCCTGGTCGATCCGGCCGACCAACTCGTCCAGCAGGGCGATGAGTTCCTCGGGCGGCAGATCGAGTGCGGAGAAGTTGTGCACCGCGGTGCGCAGCCGCCCCATCGTGGCCGCGGCGTGCAGCCCGTGGCCGACGACGTCCCCGACGACGAGCGCGACCCTGGCCCCCGACAGCGGCAACACGTCGAACCAGTCGCCGCCCACACCGGCCTGCGCCGGCAGATAGCGGTAGGCGATCTCCAGGGCGTCCTGCTCGGGCAGATTGCGAGGCAGCAGACTGCGCTGGAGCGTCACCGCCATGCTGTGCTCGCGGGTGTAGCGGCGGGCGTTGTCGATGGAGACGGCGGCCCGCGCGACCAGCTCCTCCGCCAGGGCCAGCTCGTCCGTGTCGAAGGGCTCCTGCTTCTCGGAGCGCCAGAAGCTGACCACACCGAGTATCAGGGTGCCGGCCCGCAGCGGCACGGTGATCAGCGAATGGATGCCGTACGCGACGATCTGCGCGGAGCGCTCCACATCCTGTGCCTGCCAGCCCGGGGCCTCGCCGAGCCGGGGCTCCAGGACGGGGCTGCCCGTGGCGAGGCTGCGGCCCTGCGGAGAGGACTCGACGAACCTGATCCGCTCCCCGGCCGGATAGAGCGGCGCGTCCTTGCGGATCCCGCTCACCGCGGTCCGGCTGAGCGCGGCCGCCGCGTTCGGCTGCCCGCCGCCCAGTACGGCGTCGAACAGGTCCACGGTGACGTAGTCGGCGAACCGGGGCACGGCCAGCTCGGTGAGCTCCTCGGCGGTGCGGGTCACGTCCAGACTGGTCCCGATGCCCACTCCGGCGTCGTACAGCATGTTGAGCCGCTCGCGCGCGGTCTCGGCCCGCCCGGACAGGGCCCGCAGCTCCGTGGAGTCACGCAGGGTGGCGACGCTGCCGGGCGGGACACCCGCACGGTCCGTGGTCCGCTGGTTGACCGCGAGGAGCCGGTCCCCGACCAGGTGCACCTCGTCCGTGGCGACCCGGCCCGCGGCCAACAGGTCGGCGATGCCCGGGTCGAGACCCAGACCGAGGACGTGCCGGCCCTCGGCGTCGGCGGGCAGCCCGAGCAGACGGTGCGCCTCGTCGTTGGCGAGCAGCAGGGTGCCCCCGTCGTCGACGATGAGCACGCCCTCGCGCACGGCGTGCAGCACGGCGTCGTGGTGTTCGTACATCCGGGTCATCTCGTGCGGCCCGAGCCCGTGGGTCTGGCGCAGCAGCCGCCGGCTCACCAGCGCGGCACCCGCCGTCGCCAGGGCGAGCGCCGCGGCTGCGGCCGCGAGCACGAGCGGCAGCTGGCGGTCGGCGGTCCCGCCGACGTTCTTGGTCGTGATCCCCGCCGAGACCAGGCCCACGACCCGGCCGTCCTGGTCCTTCACCGGTACGACGGCTTGGACGAGCGGGCCGAGGGTGCCGTCGACCTCCTCGGTGAACGACTTCCCGGCCAGCGCCGGCGCGATCGTTCCGACGAACTTCTTCCCGATCCGGTCCGGCTTGGGGTGGGTGTAGCGGATCCCTTCAGTGTTCATGGCGACGATGAAGTCGACCTTCGACCGCTCACGGGCGGCTTCGGCACGTGGCTGGAGCACGGCGGTGGGATCAGGGCCCTGCAGCGCCTCGACGGTGCCCGGCGCGTTGGCGAAGGTCTCCGCGACGGCGAGCGAACGGTTGCGGGCCTCCTGCGTCGTGTCGTGCCGCACCTGCAGCACCAGCGCCACGACGGCCGCCACGACCAGCAGCAGCACGATCACCACGACGAGCAGGAAGACCTGTCCGGCGACGCTGCGTCCGCCCAGCACCGACCGCAGCCCCGCCACCGGCTGCCACCGCGACGGGCCCGCCTCCCGCCGCTGCCGTGCCGACGGCGCAGCGCCGGGCCGCAGGGGCGATCGAGTCCCGGATCGACCCAAGAGTCGGACCATGTGCCATGTCTACACTGCCGGGCTCCGGGAGGCGAGGGGCATCACCCATGGTGACAGGGGGTTCTCACCGTTTCATCACGTCTGAGGACCGGCACGGGGCTCCCTGCTCACCGCACAACGTACGACGGATTCAGGCGCCCAGCGAGCGGGCCAGCTCGTTCGTGGCACGGGCGATCTCACGGTCCTCGTCCGCCAGCAGCCGGCCGAGCTCGCCGCGCCGGGCCCGCACGGCCTGACGGGCCGCACGCTCCCACACCACCGGATTCTCCCGATGGTTCAGCAGTTTCGGATAGACGGCGGCGGTGCTCTCCCACTGCCGGGCGTCGGCGATGCTCTTGAGCAGCCGGATGATCTGGGCACGGCAGGTCACCTGCGGCAGCTTGGCCAGCTCCCACAGGAACGGAACGGTGGCCGCGGTCGCCTGCTCCACGACGAAACCGAACTGGCAGATCCGTTTCCGCAGGTCGTCGAGGGCGGAGCGGGCGGTGTCGGCATCACCCCCGGCGATGCCGTTGAGCAGGAGGGGAATGGCCGCCGCCGAGCCGGTGGAGTCCTGGATGTCGCCCCACGGCACGCGGTCCAGTGCCGTGAGCGGCGTGTTCCGGGCCGTCCCGGTGGGGGCGTCGGGGCGCTGGGGGCGCTCGCTGCTCGGGTGTTCCGTCGAAGCGCTGCGCATGGCGAGGGGCCTTTCCGCGGCAGTCGTGTCAGATGGGTGGACAGGGTGTCGCCGGCCGGGTCGACAACCGGGCCCAGACCGTCTTGCCCGCCGGGGCACCGGGGGACCAGCCCCACTCCTCGGACAGGGCGTCGACGATGCACAACCCCCGGCCGTGCTCCTCCAGGGCGACGCCGGTCGGCGCGAACACGGGTGGGTGGTCGTCGAGGTCGGAGACGGTGACGAGCAGGTGACCGGGATCCAGGAGGAATCCGAGCCGGATCTCCGGCACAGCGGGCGTTCTCGGCGCCGCGTGCGTCGCGGCGTTGGCGGCGAGCTCGGTGATGACGAGGGTCGCGTCGTCGCAGCGGTGGTCGAGTGACCAGCCGTGCAGGGTGTCGCGGGTGAAGGACCGGACTCGGGCGAACCCCTCCCGGCTGCACTCCACCCGCAGGGCGGCCGAGGCGGACAGGGCACCCGAGAACTGCGGTGGTGTCTTCGGCACCGAGGGCGGGATGCCGTACGGCATGACCGGGTACGGGTCGGCCGGCACGGTGTGACTCGCCCCGGGTGCGCCTGCGTGTGCCGCAGCCCCACTCGGCGGCCGCAGCACGTGCTGCGCAGGTGATGACACGGCATCTCCCCGATGCGACGTCAGGACACGGCGTCGGCCCGGGGGTTGACGCCGCAGCTATTATCCACGCTGAAGGCGCTCGCGTGCAATTGCACGAGAAATTGCGTGAAAATCCAGCCGTTGTGGGTACGCAAGCCGGGACGAGTGCGGTCGAAGGGATGCGGCCGCTCTCGGGCGAACGGCCGGGCACACCGTGCGCGGCGGGGAACGAGAACAGCAAGGAGACTGCGGTGCCACCAGTGAAGAACGGAGTGCAGGCAAGCTCGTTGGATGCCTGCTGGATCAAGAGCCGGCACAGCAACGCCGAGGGCAACTGCGTCGAAGTCGCCCCGCTCGTGGACGGCGGGATCGCCGTGCGCAACTCCCGTGACCCCGACGGCCCCGCCCTGGTCTACACGTCGGCGGAGGTGGCGGCCTTCCTGGCCGGCGCGAAGGACGGCGAGTTCGACCACCTGCTCTGAGGAGCGGTGCGTCTCGCGTGCGGTGTCACGCCCCGGGGAGAAGCGGAGCCCAACTCCCCACTTCTGCCAGGGCGCTTGGGTGGATGCGTGAAGACCTGGTGAAGTGCGATAGTGTAAGTCGCCCTTGTGCCGGTCTGCTGGGAGTCAGGATGTCCGCCGCGTCGCATCGCATCTCCCGTCTGGAACCCTACCTGGACAGGCCCGAGCCGGCGCCGACTCTGCTGAAGATGCTGGTCGGTGTGCAGCTCGCCGGCTTCCGAGAGGACGCCGGGCTCGCCCAGGACCAGGCGGCGCGCGCTGCCGGGTTCAGTGCCGCGAAGTTGTCCCGCATCGAGTCGGGCAAGGGCCGCCGCCCGCCGACGGAGAACGACGTCCGCACGCTGCTTGAGCTGTACGGCACCGACGACTACGAGGTCTCGGTGCTGCTCAAGTTGCTGCAGCGGGCCGGTGAGCCGGGCTGGTGGCAGCGGTACGACAAGCGGCTGATGCCCGAGTGGTTCGACCGGCTGGTCGGACTGCAGGAGGCCGCCGCCACCATCCGTACCTTCGAGATCCAGTACGTGCCCGGCCTGTTGCAGACTCCCGCCTACACCAGGGCCGTGGTGGAGCGCGGCCTGCCGAACGCGCCGGCCGGTGAGGTCGAGCGACGCGTCGAACTGCGCAGGCACCGCGCCCGGTTGGTGTCGCGGACCGACGCTCCGCAGCTGTGGGCGATCATCGACGAGTCCGTGCTGCTGCGCGTCCTGGGCAGCACCGAGGTGATGCGGGAGCAGCTCGCGCACCTCGTGGAGATGGCCCAACGCCCCAACGTGACGCTGCAGATCGTGCCGCTGAGCGTCACCAATGCTTCGGCACCGGCCATTCCGATCACGTATCTGCGCTTCGGTGGCCTCGATCTGCCCGACGTGGTCTACCTGGAGCACATCAAGAGCGCGAACTTCCTCGAGGACCGCGACGAGACCGAGGAGTACCGGATCGCGCTGGACCGGCTCGCGGACGAGGCGCTCAAGCCCCGTGACTCGCTGGAGCTGCTGAGGCAGACGATGGAGCAGCGCTACCCCTGACGCGAGGATGTCCGGCGCGGGGCGGCGACCGCCCCGCGCCGGACACCACGGTCACTTCTCCAGGGGGATCCGCCCGACTCCGCCGAACTCGATCCACACGTGGGTGAGCTGACGGGGCGCCACCTCGGTGTCCGGGCGCCAGGTCGACACCTCCACGAGCCCGGGCGGGAGGATCTCCAGGTCCTCGAAGTACGTCTCCACGTCCTTCGGTTCGCGCACGCGGCCCCAGTGGCCCTGGGTCGCCTGGTCCATGAAGTCCGTGACGAAGGCGCGGACCTCGGGGTCCTCGCTGACCAGCTGGCACATCACCATGAAGCTGCCGGGCGCGAGCCGTTCCCGTACGCGGCGGGCCACCGCGAGCGGTCCGTCGGTGTCGCTGTCCGGGATGCAGTGGAACACCGAGTTGAAGAGCACGCACACCGGCTCGTCGAAATCGATGAGCCGCTCGGTGTCCGCGTGGCCGAAGATCAGGTCGGTTTCGCGCATGTCCGCGTGGATGACGCTCGTGCGCTCGTCCTGCTCCAGCAGTGCACGGCCGTGGACCAGCACCATCGGGTCGTTGTCGACGTAGACCACGTGGGTCGTGGGATCGATGCGCTGGGCGACCTGGTGCACGTTGTCCTGCGTCGGCAGACCTGACCCGTGGTCCAGGTACTGCCGGATGCCGTACTCCTCGGAAAGGGTCTTCACGACGCGCTGGAGGAAGCGCCGGTTGTTCAGGGCCAGGCGGCGCGTGCTGGGCACGACCTTGTCGAGCTCCTCGCACGCTGCGCGGTCGGCCGCGTAGTTGTCCTTGCCGCCCAGGTAGTGGTCGTACATGCGCGCTGCCGTCGGCACGTTCGCGTCGATCTCGGTGGACAGCTGCTTCTCGGAGTGCATCGTTCCCCCTGCAAGGTGCCGCGCCAACGGACTGGCTGGACAGGAAGTACATCCTAGGGAGCGGGAGTTGGGCGGGCCAGCCCACTGGCCGAGGTGCCCCCCGATCGAACGACAAGATGATGGACGCCCGCCCTGCCGCATGTGCCCTATGTGTCCATGTGGGCACTTTGTGTCACGCACACCCGGCGTGGACCCACACCATGGTCGAGATCCTTGCGCCGCCACTCCTGGCCGGCGTCCGACCGGGCCCGTCACCGCCGCTGCGCGGCGATCATGGACCGGTACCAGTGGTAGCTGTCCTTCGGCGTCCGCTGCTGCGTGGCGTAGTCGACGCGGACGATCCCGAAGCGTTTGCCGTAACCGAAGGCCCATTCGAAGTTGTCGAGGAGCGACCACACGTAGTAGCCGCGCACCTCCACCCCGGCGTCCATCGCGGCCCGCAGCGCGGTGAGATGGTCGCGCAGGTAGGCGACCCGGTCCGGGTCGTGGACGGCACCGTCCGGGCCGGCCTCGTCGTCCTCCGCGGAACCGTTCTCGGTGATGAGGACGGGCGGCAGGGCCTGGCCGTACCGTGCCTTGAGCCCCACGAGCAGGTCGGTGAACGTGTGGGGCGCGACGGCCCAGCCCATCGCGGTGCGCCGCACGCCGGGCATGGGTAGCTCCGCGTACCGGTTGTCGGTCGCGACGCGTCGCGACGGGTCGCTCTCGCGGTAGGGGGCGTCGGCCACGACGATCGGCCGGTAGTAGTTGATGCCGAGGAAGTCCAGGGGCCGGGAGACCAGTTCGAGGTCGCCGTCCCGCCGGTAGTCCTGAGCGCCGATCAGCTCACCCCACGTCTCCTCCTCGGCCGCCGGGTAGCGGCCTGCGAGAAGCGGCTCGGTCCACACCAGGTTGTGCAGGGTGTCCGCACGGGTGACGGCGGCCAGGTCGGCGGGTGAGCCGGTCGCGGGCAGGTGGTGGTCGAGGTTGAGGGTGATGCCCACCTCGCGCACCCCGGCCGCCCGGAGCGCCCCTACGGCCAGGCCGTGCCCGACCAGCAGGTGGTGGGCGGCGGCCAGCGCGCCACGGCCCTCGCGGGCGCCCGGGGCGTGCCGGCCGACGGAGTACCCGAGGAAGGCACTGCACCACGGCTCGTTGAGGGTGATCCAGCGCGGCACGCGGTCGCCCAGGTGCTCCGCGACGACGGCCGCGTAATCGCCGAACCGCTCGGCGGTCTCCCGCACCCGCCAGCCGCCGCAGTCCTCCAGCGCCTGCGGAAGATCCCAGTGGTAGAGGGTGGCGGCCGGCTCGATCCCCGCGTCCAGGAGCTCGTCCACCAGCCGCGAGTAGAAGTCCAGCCCCTTGACGTTCACCGCACCGGACCCGTCCGGCACGATCCGCGGCCAGGCGATCGAGAAGCGGTACGAGCCCACGCCCAGCTCACGCAGCAGAGCCACATCCTCCGGATACCGGTGGTAGTGATCACAGGCGACATCGCCGGTGTCCCCGTTCGCCACCAGCCCCGGCGTGTGGCTGTAGGTGTCCCAGATGGACGGCCCGCGTCCGTCCTCCTGCACCGCCCCCTCGATCTGGTACGAGGCGGTCGCGGCCCCGAACACGAAGCCGGGCGGAAAACTCGGAAAGTCAGTCATGCCTTCCACCATGCCCGGGGCCGCGGGCAGCCATGATGAAAAACGCTAATCTGGACATACGAAAATCGATCGAAAGTCTGAGGGTGTCCGCAACCGCTATTCTCACCGCCCCGGCCGCTTTCCCAGGAGAAACTCATGGGCGACTATTACGATCTCGGCACACACCGCCGTCCCGTCACCACGTCCTCTCCCGACGCCCAACTCTGGTTCGACCGCGGTCTGATGTGGACGTATGCGTTCCACCATGAGGAAGCCGTCGCCTGCTTCGAAAAGGCGGCCGAGGCCGACCCGGACTGCGCCATGGCCTATTGGGGTACCGCCTACGCGCTCGGCCCGAACTACAACAAGCCCTGGGAATTTTTCGACGGCGAAGAACTTGCGCAAACCGTCGAGCGTACGCACACCGCCGTGGAAAGGGCCCATGAGAAGGCCGCCCGCGCCACCCCGGTCGAGCAGGCCCTCATCGGCGCACTGCGGGCCCGCTATCCGCAGTCGCAGCCCGTCGAGGACTGCTCGGTGTGGAACGAGCCCTACGCCGACGCCATGCGCGTCGTCTACGAACTGGCGCCATCCGACCCGGACATCGCCACCCTGCACGCCGACGCCGCGATGAACCTCACCCCGTGGCAGCTGTGGGACCTCAGGACCGGCCGGCCGGCCGAGGGCGCCCGGACCACCGAGGCCAGGGCCGTGCTGGAAGGCGCCCTCGCCACCGAGGCGGGCTTCCGGCATCCCGGCATCCTGCACCTGTACATCCACCTGATGGAGATGTCCCCGACCCCGGAGCAGGCCCTCACCGTCGCCGACCGCCTGCGCGGCCTCGTGCCCGACGCCGGGCACCTGCTCCACATGCCCTCACACCTGGACGTCCTGTGCGGCGACTACCGCCAGGTCGTCTCGGCCAACAGCGACGCGATCGCCGCCGACGAGAAGTACCACCGGCAGGCCGGCGCGATGAACTTCTACACCCTCTACCGGGCGCACAACCACCACTTCAAGATCTACGGCGCGATGTTCCTCGGCCAGGCGCAGGTCGCCCTCGACACCGCCGCCCAGCTGGAAGCCGCCATCCCCGAAGACCTGCTCCGCGTCCAGAGCCCGCCGATGGCCGACTGGCTGGAGGCGTTCCTGGCCATGCGCGTCCACGTCCTGATCCGCTTCGGCCGCTGGACCGAGATCCTGGAGCTGCCCGCCCCCGCCGACCCGGAGCTCTACGCGACGACCGTCGCCATGCGGCACTACGCCCGGGGCGTCGCCCTCTCCGCCACCGGCGAGGTCGACCGGGCGGAGACCGAGCGCGAACTCTTCCGCGAGGCGGTCAGCCGGGTGCCCGAGACCCGGATGCTGTTCAACAACACCTGCCACGACATCCTCGCCATCGCCTCCGCCATGCTGGACGGCGAACTCGCATACCGCCGGGGCGAGTACGACCTCGCCTTCGCAGCCCTGGAGCGCTCCATCCAGCTGGACGACAACCTGCCCTACGACGAGCCCTGGGGCTGGATGCAGCCCACCCGCCACGCCTACGGCGCGCTGCTGCTGGAGCAGGGCCGCGTGGCGGAGGCCGAGGCCGTCTACCGTGCCGACCTCGGCCTCGACGACACCCTGCCCCGCCCCCTCCAGCACCCCGGCAACGTCTGGGCCCTGCATGGCTTCCACGAGTGCCTGCTGCGCACGGGCAGGACCGGCGAGGCGGCCCTCGTGGCCCACCAGCTCAAGCTCGCGACCGCGCTGGCGGACGTCCCCATCCGGGCGTCCTGCTTCTGCCGCCTCGACACCACCCCAGGTCCCCGGGCCGACGGGTGCTGTCACTGACCGCGGGGAATCACGGCCGGTCCAGGCCCGCGCGCTCCAGCGCCCTGGTCATGGCCGGCCGGTCCCGCTTCCGCCGGCCGGGATCTGTGGTGAGGGCCATCAGAAGCTCCGGCGTCAGCCGGTGGTTCTCGGCGTGGGCCAGCAGGGCCTCGGCGTGGTGGGCCGATGTCGCGCCGTGATCCTGGTCGGCGATCGTGCGCAGCACATCGGCCCGGTCGGCGAAGCGGCTCATACCGCAGTCGAGCCCGTCGTCGTCGAGGATGCCGGGGTACGCGGCTCGTGCCCACACGCCGTTCTCGTACCAGTAGACACAGCCCAGCTCATATCCGCTCTGCAGCTCCAAAGGCTCTCACGGGCCCGACGGCCCGCGTGGAACGTTTGAGCTGCCGCTTTCGCGGTCACTCGGTGCGGTGACCCCGTAGTCGGACACGACATGGAGTGAACGAACCGTGGCTGGAGACCAGAAGGGCAAGGCCAAGGCCGAGCAGGCCAAGGGCAAAGTCAAGGAGACGATCGGCCGTGCGGTGGGCAACGAGCGCCTGACGGCCGAGGGCCAGGCGGAGCAGTCGAAGGGTGACGCCCGGCAGGCCAAGGAGAAGACCAAGGACGTCTTCAAGCACTGAGGTCACATGGCGGTGCCGCGTCCCCGAGGCGGGACGCGGCACCCGCGTATGCCGGTCGGCCGGTCGAAGGGCACCGGCCGCGCCTGCGCCTTCGGCGCCACCGGCCCCGGGAGCGTCGCGACCACCACCCCGGGATGCACCACCCGCCCGCGACAGCGCGGCAGGCAGCTCTGCGGCCGCGGCCCAGTCCCTCCGCGTGCACACCAGCGTGCCGGTTCCCAACTCGCCCCACCTCTTGACGTGTTGATTGCCGTCCTAAAACATTCGGGAAGCTCGATCGACTCTGCGCGGTTCTGTTCGCTCCCGAAGGGAATCCATGTCCAGCAGACATCGCCTCGCCCGGACGGCACTGGCGATCACCGTCCCCTCAGCACTGGGCGCGGGCCTCCTCACCGTGCCCCCTGCCGCCGCTGCCGCCGCGGATCCGCCGGCAAGCGCGGTCACGGTACGGATCGACCCGTCCTACCGGCAGCAGGAGTTCGAAGGGTGGGGGACGAGCCTCGTCTGGTTCGCCAACATCACCGGCCGCTACCCGGAACCCATCCGGCAGAAGCTCGCCGACATGCTGTTCGGCGAGAACGGACTGCGCCTCAACATCGCGCGCTACAACATCGGCGGCGGCAACGCCCCCGACGTCCGCAAGGACTACATGAAGACCGGCGCGACGATGGACGGCTTCTGGAAGGCTCCCGAGGGCACCACCAGGGAGGACACCGACTGGTGGAACCCGGACGACCCCGGGCACTGGGACTGGTCCGCCGACGCGGGCCAGCGCTGGTGGGTGGACCGCGTCAAGAGCAAGGTGACCCGCTGGGAGGCGTTCAGCAACTCGCCGCCCTGGTTCCAGACCGTGAGCGGCTACGTCTCCGGCGGCTTCGACGCGGGCACCGATCAGATACGGGCGGACCGCGTCGACGACTTCGCCGCCTACCTGGTGAAGGTGACCGACCAGCTGGAGAAGAAGCACCGCATCTCGTTCGACACCATCGCCCCGCTCAACGAGCCCAACACCAACTACTGGGGCACCCAGATCGGCGCCGACGGACAGCCCACCGGCGGACGCCAGGAAGGCGCGCACGCCGGTCCGGAACTCCAGCAGAAGGTCGTCCTGGCCCTGCAACGCGCCCTGGACAAGGCGAGAACCCGCGCCACCGTCTCCGCGATGGACGAGACCAACCCCAGCACCTTCGTCCGCAACTGGAACGCCTACGACAGCTCAGCCCGGGCTGCCGTCGACCAGCTCAACGTGCACACCTACGGCACCGGCATGCGCACCAGCGCCCGCGACAGCGCCAAGGCCGCCGACAAGCCGTTCTGGATGAGCGAGGTCGAGGGCACCTGGGGGACCGGCACCGACTTCACCGGCATGGAACCCGGACTCGGCATCGCCACCCGGGTCGTCGAGGACATCCGTGAACTGGAGCCTTCCGCCTGGGTGTTGTGGCAGCCGGTCGAGGACTCCATCCCCCAGGCGCAGGCCGGCAAGAACTGGGGCAGCATCCACATCCCGTTCAACTGCACCTCCAAGGACACCTTGGAGACCTGCCCGGTCAAGGCCAACACGAAATTCCACACCCTGCGCAACTTCACCCATCACATCCGCCCCGGCGACCACTTCGTCAAGGTGGACGATCCCTCCAGCGTCGCCGCGTTGCGCAAGTCCGGCCGTGGAGCGACGGTGGTGCACGTCAACAACGGCACGACCCCGCGTGCGGTGACCCTGGACCTGACGAAGTTCCGGCGGGTCGCCCGCGGTGCCACTGTGACGCCCGTGGTGACCAGCAACGACGGCGCCCTCGTACGGGGGACACCCGTGAAGGTCGAGGACGACTCCGCCACCGTGACGGTCCCCGCCAAGTCGGTGACCACCCTCCTCGTCGACGGCGTGTCCGGCACCGCGAAGGACGCCGCGCTCATCCAGCCCGGTCACGTCTACCGCCTCCAGGGCACCCAGAGCGGCAAGTCCCTGGCGCCGTCCGCCGAGGGCGACGGCGTCGTCGTGCGCACGACCGACCCGGCCGCCAGGTCCCAGCTCTGGTCCGTCGAGCGGCTGACGCGTGGGGACGGCAACCGTGACCGCTACGCCCTCGTCAACGCCGCGGACGGCAGGCACCTCGCCGTACGCGACGACGGGGCCGTACTCGAGGACGGGGACACACCGGCCGCACGCTGGATCATGTCGACCACCGGGGACGGCAGTTGGACCTTCGTCAACGCCGCGACGGGCCGTCTCCTCGATGTCGTCGGCCAGTCGACGGCCGACGGCGCCCGGGTCTCGGCCTACCTCCCGACCTCCAACGCCAACCAGCGCTGGGGCGTGACCGATGAGACGGTGCTCAGCACCGAGCCGGCCAAGGCCTTCACCGTCCCCGGGCGCGCCCCCGAACTGCCCAGGACCGTGAAGCCGGTGTTCCCGGACGGCGCCCGGGGCGCGCTGCCCGTCGAGTGGACGCTGCCCTCCGGCTCACGCTGGCGCGAACCCGGGACGGTACGCGTGAAGGGCCGGGCCACCGATGCCCTCGGCCGGACCGTCCGGGCCGAGGCGGTCGTCACCGTGGACACCATCGCCGCCACCCGGCCGGCCCGCGCCAAGACCTACACCGGCGGACGGCCCGACCTGCCCGCCACGGTCACCGGCGTGGGACGGCACGGCACAACCGCCGACCTTCCCGTCACATGGGACCCCGTGCCCGCGGGCGCGTTCGACGACACCGGCGTGGTGAGCCTGCGCGGCACCGCCCGCATCCCCGGCGGAGACACGGCAGCGGCGAGCGTACGCGTCCAGGTCACCGCGCCCGAGGAGACCAACGCCGCGCGCGACGAAGGTGTGACGGTCGGTGCGACCTACACCGAGAGCGGCTACTCCGCCGAGGGCCTGCGCAACGGCACCACGTCCGAGAAGGCCTGGTCGAACTGGAGGTCCGGCACGAAGAACCCGTCCGACACCATCACCTTCACACTGCCGGAAGCCCGCGATGTGACCCGGGTCGTGACCCACTTCCACCGCGACGGCACCAACGCCAGCTTCGCGGAGTCGCTCAAGGTGCAGGTGCGAGGGGCCGACGGCACCTGGTCCGACGCGAGCGATCAGGTCGCGGTAGGCACCGAGGGAACGCCCGTGGCCGACGTTCCGGTGCGGGCGACCGGTCCGGCGACGGGCGTGCGGGTCGTGATGACGGCCCGGCCGGGCGGCTACATCACCCTCGGCGAGATCGAGGTCAACGCGAAGGCGCCGGGCCTTTCCGCGGACGCGGCTGCCGCCTCGGTCGAGCTGGACGGTGCGCCCCTGGCCGGCTTCGACCCGGACCGGACGAGCTACCGGGTGGCCGTCGACCGCCCGGACCGGGCCCGGATCACCGCCACGCCGCGCGACCCCTACGCGAGGGTGACGGTCCGGGCGGACGCCGCCGGGGGCAGGACGGCCCACATCGTCTCCGTGACCGGCGAAGACGGCTCGCGGACGCGCGAGTACAGGATCGAGCTGACCCGCCGCTGACACACCAAGGACACACGAAAGCGCGGGGCCCGCACGCCCCGCGCTTTCGTCTTCCGCGATCAGACCGGATCAGACCGCCGGAGCCGGGTACGTCGGGTACTCCACGCCGGACACGTGCTGCACGACGCGGATGACCTGGCACGAGTAGCCGAATTCGTTGTCGTACCACAGGTAGAGGATCGCGTTGTCGCCGTCGACCTTGGTGGCGCCGGCGTCGACGATGGAGGCGTGGCGCGAGCCGATGAAGTCGCTGGAGACCGCGTCGGGAGCCGTGGTGAAGTCGATCTGGCGCTTGAGCGGCGAGGTCAGGGAGACGTCGCGGAGGTGGTCGAGGACCTCCTCGCGAGTGGTCTCACGACCGAGCCGCAGGCTGAGGATCGCGATCGAGACGTCCGGGACCGGGACACGGATCGAGCTGCCGGTGATCGGCGCCTTGAGGTCGGGCAGCGCCTTGGCGACGGCGGAGGCGGCACCGGTCTCGGTGATGACCATGTTGAGCGGCGCGGACCGGCCCCGACGGTCGGCCTTGTGGTAATTGTCCAGCAGGTTCTGGTCGTTGGTGAACGAGTGAACCGTCTCGACGTGGCCGCGCAGGACCCCGAACTCGTCGTCCATCGCCTTGAGCGGCGGCACGATCGCGTTCGTGGTGCAGGACGCGCAGGACAGGATCTGCTCGTCCGGCTTGATCGTGTCGTGGTTGACGCCGTGCACGATGTTGGGGACGTCGCCCTTGCCGGGCGCGGTCAGCACGACCTTGTCGATACCGGGGCGCAGGTGCTCGGACAGGCCCTCGCGGTCGCGCCACTTGCCGGTGTTGTCGATGAGGATGGCGTCCTTGATGCCGTACGCCGTGTAGTCGACCTCGGACGGGTCGTTCGCGTAGATCACCTTGATGGCGTTGCCGTTGGCGACGATCGTGCTGTTCGCCTCGTCGACGGTGATCGTGCCCTGGAACTGGCCGTGGATCGAGTCACGGCGCAGCAGCGAGGCGCGCTTGACGATGTCCTGCTCGCCGCCCCCGCGCACCACGATGGCCCGCAGCCGCAGACCGTTGCCCGAGCCGGACTTCTCGATGAGCAGCCGGGCCACGAGCCGGCCGATACGGCCGAAGCCGTACAGGACCACGTCCCGGCCCTCACGGCGCTCGATCTTGTCGGCGCCCGTGGCACCGGCGACGGCCTCTGCGGTGAACTCCGCCACCGACAGACCACGGTCGTCCTCGCGGTACGTCGCGGCGAGCATGCCGATGTCGATCTGGGACGGCCCGAGGTCGAGCTCGGCGAGGGTCTGCAGGAACGGCAGCGTCTCGGTGACCGAGAGCTCCGCACCGGCGATCTGCCGGGCGAACCGGTGGGTCTTGAGGATGCTGACCACCGACTTGTTCAGCCGGGCCGGGGTCCTGACCGGGCACGACGCACCACCCGGAGGGGAGCACTCCTGCGGACGGGGCACACTGGA
>NZ_JBEOXI010000195.1:0-15845 GCF_040296465.1 Streptomyces sp. NPDC002130 | reverse complement strand
GTCGTTGCGAGGGCCGCCAGCGGGGGCAGGGGCGATCCGCCCTGTGCTTCCTGGCGGGAGACCGTGGTGACGGCCAGGGTGTGGGTGCCGAGGAGCGCGGCGGAGGGGAGGGCCGGCCGGGTGCTGCCCGTCGTGGCCGCGGCTCCCAGGAGCAGGTCGAGGCCGCGGGCCGTGCCCATGGCCAGGGGCCCCGCGGGCGTGTGCTTCAGGCCGAGGTCGTACGCCCAGACGGTCGCTGCCAGGGGTACGGCGACGGCCAGGGCGGGACGCCCCGCGCGGGCGGCCAGGGCCAGTCCGGCTCCGGTGAGGGCTCCGGCCGCCGTGAGGGCGGCGGCCGGGCGGATGCGGCCGGAGGGCAGGGGGCGGTGCGGGCGTTCGACGGCGTCGATGTGGCGGTCGGCCCAGTCGTTGAGGGCCATGCCGGCCTCGTACAGGCAGAGGGAGGAGGCGATGGCGAGCAGGGTGCGGGAGTTGGCGGGTGCGCCGGTCGCTGCCGTGCCTGCAAGGGCGTCGCCGGGCACGCTGAACAGGGCGGGCAGGCGCAGGAGTTCGGCCCAGGCGCGGCCTCGGTGCGAGCGGCCGGTGTGGGCGCGGGGGGCCGTGGCAGCGGCAGTGTCTCCCGGGGCGGCCGCGGACGTCCCGTCGGGGCATCCGCAAGGGCTCTCGCGCGTCGTCACAGGGCTCCCCCTGTCTCCTCCGTGCCCCGCATCGCCCGGGTGCCGCGGTCCTCTCCGTCGGCATCTTCGAGGCTCCGCCCGAACCGGATCAGTTCGCCGTACTGCTCGGCCAGCCCGGACGGCCCGTCCCCCACCGGGTCCTTGAAGTAGAAGCCGAGAGCGCCGAGCGGGCCGGACACCCCCGCCTCGTGGGCGCGGGCGGTCAGGCGGGCCAGGTCCAGCACCAGGGGTGCGGCCAGGGCCGAGTCGCAGCCCTGCCAGATGGTCTGGAGGATCATGCGGGTGCCGAGGAAGCCGTCGAAGGCGATGTGGTCCCAGGCGGTCTTCCAGTCGCCGAGGGCGGGGACGTCGTCGATGTGGACCTCGCCCTCGGGGACGGTGCCGAGGGTGTCGGCGAGGACACGTTCCTTGCCGGCGTTCTTCGCCGCGGCGGCGGCCGGGTCGGCGAGGGCGGCGCCGTCGCCGCCGCCGAGCAGGTTCGTACCCGACCAGGCCCGGACCGTCAGCGCGCGCTGCGCGAACATCGGGCCGAGGACGGCCCGCAGCAGGGTCTGCCCGGTCTTGCCGTCCCGGCCGGCGTGGGGCAGGCCGCTGCGCTCGGCCTCTCGGGCGGCGGCCGGGTGGTGCATGCCCTCGGAGGGGGTGAAGTTGACGTAGGGGCAGCCGGCGCGCAGGGCGGCCAGGGCGTACAGAGTGCTGGCCGGCAGCGGGGCGTCGGGCCCTTGGGAGGCGGGTTCGGTGGAGGCGACGTTCACCACCACGGCCCGCTCCAGCTCGTGGCGGTGCATGAAGTCGCGCAGGTCGTCGGCGAAGGCCGAGATCAGTTCGGTCTCGCTCCTCGTGTCCCCCGGTGTGGGGCCGCCGGGCCTGATCTCCCGGTCGGCGGCGGCGAGTTCAGCGGCGACGGCGGTTGCCACGCCGGGTGGGAGGACGCCGCCGGCGGTCAGGAACTCGGCGCGTTTGGGCAGGGGGCAGTCGAGGGTGTCGTGGCCGCCGAAGACGAGGTCGGACAGCGCGGGCAGGCCGCTGTCGGCTCTTTGCCCTGGCTCGCGCGCTCACAACCGCCCCGACCCAAAAGAGGACTGTCATAGCGAGAACAGTCAGTCCGCCAGCGACCACGCCCATGATCAGTAGTGCGGCTGAGAATACGACACCGAGCACACCGAAGACATGGGTCGTGATCAACAACCGCCTGGCCAGCGCTTGACGCTGTAGTGATACTCCGACCTGACGCACTCTACGTCTCTTCTCACCGCCATCGGGGTACCGATAGCGACTGGTCTGGCTAAAAGGGAATCTGTAATCTGACTTCCCCCCAGCTAAAGGTTGTCTCGTAACTGCGACTGGGGCGCTGGTGCGGGGACGGTGTCGACTGCTGGCTCCGGGTTCCTTCAGGTCGCCAGCAGCGTGCCGAGTTCGGCTGCCCACTCCGGATAGAGCGCGACCTTCTCCTCATGCAGGGCGAGGATGTCCTGGGCCAGGGTGGGCGTCATGTCGTCGGATAGGTCCGGGCCGATGGCGATCCTGTCCAGGTAGGGCGTGATCTGCGGGTCGCCGGCCAGGTGAACCGGGTCGTGCATGTAGCGCCGCAGGGTCGGCAGGTCGGTGATGCCCACGCAGTAGGCGTGGGTGAAGCCGTCGGAATCGCCGAGGCATTGGCCCACCGTCGAGAACGACACCGACTCGACAGAGGCCGTACGCCGCAGCACCGCGAGTACGCTCTCGCGCTCCTCCTCGGTCGCGGTCTCCTTGAACGTGAAGCGCAGCATGTGGACGATCACGCCTGTCCCACCCCTCCCATTCTCGTGCAGACTGAACCAGCTGGTTCAGTTTTTCGTTCCATTGGGTTCAGTCACTACACTGAACCTATGGGTTCAGAAGTGTCAACCGAGGGCGGGCGTCCTGCCCGTGGACGGATCGAGCGGCGGCAGGCGATCCTGGACGGCGCGTTCGCGGTATTCATGCGACACGGCTACGCCCAGGCGTGCGTGAAGGAGATCGCGCAGGAGGCGGGCGTCGCCAAGCCGACCGTTTACAGTCACCTGAACGACAAGGAGAGCCTCTATCGCGAGGCCGTAATTGCCGCCGCCGACCGGGTTGGTGCACAGAGTCTCGCCGTCGTCGAGCAGCTGCGCGCGGCCGCCGCTGACAGCGACCCGCGCGCGTCACTCACGGCCGCGGCCCACGGCCTGCTCCAGGCTCTCAGCAACGAAGACGCTCGCGCCGTGCGGCAGTTGGCTTGCGCCCAGGCGGCTCAATTCCCCGACCTGGCGGCGAGCGTACGCGAGCGCACAGCCATGCGGGTACGTTCCGCCCTCGCTGATCGCCTGGCCCGCCTGGCTCTCGCCGGCCGCCTGCGCCCGTGCGACCCGGAGCTCGCCGCCGAGCACTTCCTCTCTCTTCTCACCGGCCCGTTGGAGTACCGCCCCGACGCCGCCCCGGACACCGTCGCTGACACTGCGATAGACGTCTTCCTGCGCGCTTACGGAAAGTGACCCCCGACCTCTGCTCAGCCCATCAAAGAGACGCGCCTTTCACTGGTCGAGGGCCAGGTTGTGCATACGTGCGATGCCGCTGGCGGCCCAGTAGACGCCGTCACCGCGGCGACGGCAGTCCCGAAGGATCTTCCAGTTTTTCATCCGGGCGAAGGCGTGCTCGATGCGGGCGCGCACCCGGCGGTGTGAGGCGTTGTGGTCGTCCTTCCAGCCTTCGAGCCGGTCCTGGCCGGCCTTGCGACGGTGCGGGATGAGAGCGCCGGTGCCCTGGTATCCACCGTCGGCGAGGACAGTGGCCCTGCCGCAGGCGCTGTCGATGCCGGACTCGGTGAAGGCAGTGCAGTCGTTGCGGTTACCCGGCAACGGGCGGCCAACGGCCAGCACGAGGCGAGTATCGGCATGCACCAGCACTTGTAGATTCGCCGAGTAGCGGTAGTTCTTCGAGGAGGCCGAGACGCTGCGGTCACGGGTGGGCACCAGGGTGCCATCGACGATGACGACTTCGTCCGCCTTCGGCTTGCGGCGGGCCCGTGCGAGGGCGAGCAGCGGGCTGTGCCGGTCGATGATCCGACCGACCGCTGCTGAGGAGATCCCGAACAACGGCGCTAGCTGCCGCATCGTGAGGTTAGTGCGGTAGTACATCGCCACCAGCAGGACCCGGTCGTCCAGGCCCAATGCCCACGGCCGACCGGGCCGTGATGGCGTAAGAGCGCGTCCGCCCTTGATCCGTACCGCCTGCACCAAACGCTGGAACTGAGCCGGACATAGCCCGGTGAACGCCTCAATAACCGCGGTCCGTTGAGTGGAGAGTACCTGCACGACCAACCCAACGCCGACCAGCTCACCGAGTTACGAGACAACCTTTAGCCGCGTAGCAGCCACGGGGCGAACCCAGCGAGGCACCGACCGCCAATACCCCTGCCGAGGGCGGTCTGGCGCCGACTTACCACGATAGGCATCGTGGCGGCTCGTCGCCGAGCGCACCTCACTTCTGCTGTTTCCGGTAATAGACGATAATGCCGAACACGCACGCGAGGGCGACGAAAAAGATGAGCGGCCCCCACCCTTCAGGAATCCACCATCCTTTACCCTCTGAGGCGACGTGAATCACGATTTCTCCTTGAAGTGAGCGGGGCTGCGTATGGTGACGCCGCCCCGTCTAGAACTGTTTAGGACCAGGCTTGCACAGTTTGTTCCTCTGCGAAGGAACCGGCATACTCGCCGGCCACCATGCAGGGAACAGCAGCAGCCGCTGCTCCAGTGCCTCCCGTGAGGGACCCGGCTACGCCGATGCAGGTTCCCTCGACCGCTTTACCGAAGGCCAGACCGAAGGTGATGCCTGCGGCCCTGCCGAAGTCACCGTCAACGGCCGCATTCCATGCTTTGCCCACGGTTGCGGCATCGTTGCCAAGAGAGATCGCGTCCAGAACCGGCCCGAACGACAGCGTTCCGTTGGGGTCGATGCGGTTGACGGGGTCTCCTTCGGCGTAGAGGTAGGGGTTCTTCTCCTGGCCGGAGGGGTCGGGGCTGGTAAAGCGGCCGATGTTGGGGTCGTAGTAGCGGGCGGCGAAGTGGTACAGCCCGGTCGGGTCCTGGAAGCCGCCGGCGAACCGGTAGGGCTGGGAGACTTCCTCGGTGGTGGTGCCGCGTTCGACGCCGCGGGGGCTGTAGGCGTAGGTGTTCACCTTGGTGCCGCTCTCGTCGGCGAGCGCGACGACGGAGCCGATCGCGTCGGTGAGGTAGTAGTACGACTTGCCCCCGGTCGTCATGGAGTTCAAGGTGCCCCCGGGTTCCCGGTTGAATCCCATGTCAACTCCGGCCGTGGTCTTGGCCGAGAGGCCGAGCGGGCCGTTGTGGAAGAAGGTGTCGCCGAGCTTGATGCGCTCGCTCTGGTCGGTGGAGCCGTACTGGCCGACGTAGGTCTTGCCGGCGACGGTGATCGACGTCAACTGGCTGTAGTCGGACCAGGTCTCGCCGGTTCGGGTGCCCTCGGGGGTGGAGGCGCCTGCGGTCTCGTTGCCGATCTTGTCGTAGGACCAGTTGGCGGTCGAGCCGTTCTTGGCGGTGATCTGCTGTGCGTCGTTGATGGTGTAGGTGGTGCCGCGCGGGCAGCCCTGCTCGACGCCCTGGCTGGTGAGGTTGCCGGCCTGGTCGTAGCAGTACTGCCAGGAGGAGTTGAGCGTGGTGCCCTTCTCCTCCTTGGCGTAGGAGAAGCGGCCTGCGCTGTCGTAGGTGTAGGTGGTCTTCAGGCCGGTGACGGCGTCGGTGCGGGTGCGGATTTTGGTGCCGTCCGTGCCGGCGTTGGAGTAGGAGTAGGCGAGGTCGACCAGGGTGCCCTTGGGCGAGGTCGCCTTGATCTTCTCCGGTCGGCTCGACCTGTCCGGAGTGACCTCCTGGACCGTGCCGCCGGGGTAGGTCGTCGTGGTCCGGAAGTCGTTGGAGTTGTACTTGTACGTGGTGGTCTTGCCGGTCGGGTCCTTCAGCGTGGAGAGTTTGTTGACCTCGTTCCAGGTGTAGTCCGTGACGCCGGCCGGGTCCTCATAGGTGTCGACGTTGCCGGCCGGGGTGTAGGTGAGCTTGGTCTGCGAGCCGTTTTGCAGGGTGCGCACCGCCTCCCTGGACAGCGGGTCGAACTCGTACTCGGTCACGCCGGTGCCGTCGTCGCGCTGTCTGAGGTTGCCGTCGCCGTCGTAGTGGTATCTCACGGTGGCGTTCGTCGAGGACACCAGGACGACGCGGTCCCGGTCGTCGTACTCATAAGTGGTTTTGATGCCACGTCCGTCGGTGACCGTCTCCGGACGGCCCAGCGCGTCGTAGGTGTAGGTGGTTGTGCCCAGCATGGCGGGCGGGGTGACCTTGGCCAAGTTGCCCTTGGTGTCGTAGAGGAACGACGTGGAGACCGACTTGGTCGCCGACATGGCGGTCGTGACCTTGCAGATCTGGCCCTCGAAGCCGTTGCAGGTGGGAGTGGCGGGGTTGTAGTCAAAGGTCCGCTTGCCACCGCCGGTGCCGGTGACGGCGACGGACTTGGTGTTGCCCGCGGTGTCGTAGCTGTAGGTAGTCTTCTCACCGTCGGCGCTGGTCAACGTGGCGGGCAGGTCCGCGCCGGAGATAGTCTGATACCCGGTCAGCGACGCTGTGGCGCCCGTGGGCAGTTCTGCGGAGGTGGGGTTGTTGCGGGAGTCCCAGCCGTAGTCGGTGAGGTTCCCGGTTGCACCGCCGACGCCCATGGCGTCCTCGGCGGTGTCGATGTTGTGGTTGGGATCGAACGTCTGCTTGCGGGAGTGGTTGAGCGCGTCGGTGACCTTGGTGACGCCACCGTCGGCGTTGTGCTCGTACTTGGTTGCGTGCTGCTCCGGGTCGGTGACTGTCGTCGTACCGGCCGCGGACGGGTCCGTGTTCGAGTACGCGTAGGCGTACGTGGGGCCGGTGTGGCCGGAGCCGTTGAAGTCGGTGGCCCGCAGCATGGAACGCACGCGGTTGTGGTCGTCGTAGGTGAAGACCGTGACCCGTCCCTCGGGCGTGGTGATCTTCGTCAGGCGGCGGGAGGAGTCGTAGTCGAAGACGGTCGCCTTGCCCTCGCTGTCCGTGGTCTTCGCCAGGTCGCCGGCCGCGTTGAGGTCGAAGACGGCGGTGCGGCCGGTGTGGTCCTTGGCCTGCCACTGGTTGCCGAAGGTCTTGACCAGGTCGATCCATCGGCCGGAGCGGGTCTCGGTGAGCTTGAAGCCCTTGTGCTCGGCTCCATCATCATGCTGGCCGACAGTGATGGCGCCCTTGTTCTTGTCCGTGACCTTGGTCAGGGTGCCGTGCTGGTTGTAGGTGTCCTTGGAGCCGGTCTTGCGGTCGGTGAGCGTGTAAGTGCCGTCGGCGTTCTTCTTCAGGTCCTTGGAGTAGCCCTTGGGCGTGGTGTAGCTGCCGTCGGCGTTCTCGGTGAAGCGGACCGTGGCACCGGTGGCGTCGTAGAAGACGATCTCGTCGGCGAACAGATGCAGGTAGCGCTCGTACTCCTGCCACCACCGCTGGGACACCTTGCCCCAGGGGGCGTCGAAGGAGTTGTACGTCCGCGCCAGCCGCAGCTTCTGCCCCACGCCGGCGATCTCGAAGTCGGTGGCAGCCAGCATCAGGTTGCCGGTCGAGAGGTTGATGCGGGCCACCAGTGAGTCGGTGATCCGGAACTCGCTGAACTTGTGCCAGGGCACCGAGCCCTGGTCCTCGGGGACGAACACCGTCTCCGCCGCGGCTGCTGCAGCCGCAGACGGCGCCTTCGATGCCTTGGGCGCTTCACCGGTGCGGGAACGCTCCTTCTGCTCGGCCCGCCACGCGGCCTGTTGCTTCGTCGGCTCGGCTTCCGCCTGGCCCGGCACCGGTTTGGTCTCGCCGACCTTCACCGGCGGCACCTGGAAGTCGGTCTTCTTACCCCACACCGACCCGGACCCCGGATCGGCGGGCGACGGGGCAGCGAATACCGGTGCTGCAGGAGCGATCAGCGACAGCGTTGCCAGTGCGGCTACAAGTCCGTAGCGCATTGATCTGCGGGCACGCCAGACGGGCGTGCCGAAAGCACGTGGATGCATGCATTCCCCCCACAGGAAGTCAGATCCGGTAACCCCTTCGGTCACCAGGGCCACACAACCTGTCATGAGACGCACACAAACTGGCCCACTGTGCCCTGAAACTGCCTGCACAAGCGGCACGGAATCAGCCATACCCCTTACGGCCGTATGGGTTGCCGACGCGAAGCAAGGGTCCCAAATCTTTGGACATTACGGGCTTGTCGCGCACCAGTCAGGCTCTGAGGGTCGCCTGCAAGCGCTGATGACCGGCAGTGCTCACTCGCGTGAAATCTCATGCTTTGGCCGCCCCTTGGGCTGCGTCATTCTTCACTTAGGGATGGTATGCCGAGTTTAAAAGTTGTCTCATGGCAACTAGTCTCATTTCCACCGGGTCAGCTCATGCCGTTCACTCGGGACCTTCAACGCTCCCAGAGCCAACCAGGTCGGCACCTTCCAAGGGATGCCAGCCTGAGCATCGTCGCGAGCGCGACGCCGCTGCTACGGCCCTTGAATGCTCCGGCCAAGGCGCACAGCTCACCCTTGGGCAGGGCGTGCGGGTCGCGCAGCGCCGCCCCTGGGGAGCCCGCGTCAGCCGCGTCGGTGCGGCACGCCTTCGTCGCGATCTGCATCAGCCAGTTCCCTGGGAGGCCTGGGCGTGGCAGCTCCCTGTCCTCTGGATGCTCGTGGTCGCCTGCGAGGGGTGGACGCCTGCCGCCGCGAGATGCCCGGCATGCGCGATGGCCACCGTTGACAAAAGTTGTCATGTGACAAGAAACTTTCCCCGACTCCCAGTAGGCTGCGGTTGGTTGTTCTCGACCACTCCTGTCGCTCTTCTTCCATGAGCAACCGGTCATGGCACTGCTTGAGGAGTGTTGGCGTGCCGTCTGGGGTAACCGCGCTCCATCCGCGCGGTGAGAGGTTGTGCGCTCGGCCCGTGCGACCAGGCGGCCGGCGGTGGCTCGTGCCGTCCCCGGCCTGCCTGCTCAACAGTGCACAGTCTTCGCTTATCAGATGGAGGGTCAGTTATGCCGTGGAGGCGGAGACGAAGACGGCCTGAGCCCGTATTGCAGGCAGAGGATGATCTCCTGGCGTTCGAAATCACCCGCGCCGACTTCCAGGCCCTGACCCGAGTGATCGAACATGCCAGGGAGCGCCTGGAGGCGGAAAGCGGCGCAGATCGGCAGACCATTCGCAACGCCAGCGGTGAGGAGTTGCTGCCGTTGCTCTATTCAAGGGCTGGCGCAGCAATCGCCTGCGACGGCGATGGTGTGCCGATGCTGGTCTGCGAGATCCGCCACCTGGACGCTGCAGTGGTCAACCTGGAGTCCTACGGCGGGCACGAGACGATCCTGTGTGAAGGACACACCCTTCTGGAGCGATTCGCTGTGCTCAGCAAACAGACACGGGCAGCGCTGACAGTGGACGGAATACTGAGGCTCCCCCGGTCGACCCCGCAGACACCGTGCGGGTGATGTCTGCGCCAGCCGGTGCTGCCAACATGCGCACTCTGACGGATGCCGCCGGCCTTCCCGCGAGCGACCACGGACCCTTCGCCGAAGACCTCGCGCTGGCGGACTGGTTCGCACAGAGACTGGAAGACAGCCTGGTCTACCTGCAAGCGGACTGCGAACGCGCCCGCGATGCTCTATCGGTCCTGATGGTCGAGACGGAGACCGCACTCCAGCAACGCCGGGAGGTCTCCACGCGTCAGGAGGCGGATCTGCAGCGCCGACAGGGCGAGATCACCCTGCTCCAGAACGCCTTCCTCGGTGCCGTGCTGATGGTGCTCACCGCTGTCCAGGCATTCGCGTACCGGATCCCCTTCCTCCCGCCTCCCGCGGTTCCCGCCCTCATCGCCCTCCTCGGCGCACTCGCCCTCCTGCTGGCCACGCTGGTGCTGTGGCTGGCGACCCCGCAGGAGAACCGCGGACCGGGCAGGTTCGGTGCCCTGTTCGCTGGCCTCGTCAGCGCCTCCGCTGGCTGGCTCGGCGTCACCATGATCGCCCACGCCCTCACTGGCAGGGCATCACCCCTGCCCCTGACATGGGCTGTGGCGGGCCCCTCCTTTGTGTGCGGCTGGCTGTTCATGCGTCGGCGGCTGCGCCGGGAGACCACACGCTGAGCGTCATGGGATGCCCCTCATCCTGCTAGGTCTGTCCGCAAAGTGGCGGCGTCGTTGGTCGGTTCGTGGTGCGTCGTCATGAGCTCACTGATGAGTCGTGGGCGGTGATCGAGCCGTTGCTGGCTCCGCCGCGGATGGGCAGGCCGGTGCGGGATCGCCGTCAGGTGGTCAACGTGATCCTGTGGAAGCTGTCCACGGGAGCGGCCTGGCGGGACGTGCCTGAGCGTTACGGGCCGTGGAAGACGGTCTACGAACGTTTCCGCCGCTGGTCGGCGGACGGCACATGGGACCGGCACCTGGCCCGCCTCCAGCAGCACTGCGATGCTGTGGGCGCCGGAGCGTATGCCCGACTTCGGCGGTCAGCCGTGGGTGCGGCGTGCCGTGGACGGCAGCGTGAAGGACCTGCCGTCGGCGATCCGTGACCGCGGCAGCTCGATTCGCAACAACTCCGACCGCACCGCCCCCGTGTATGAGAAGCGCAATCACAACGGCCGCCACGTGTGCGTCACTCGCAGCGGTGGCTCCGTCCATGACCTGCGCGGCTACAACCTCGACGATCAGACTCGCTCGCTGAAAATCGACCGCAAGAACTGCGGCTGACCACACCCACCGACTGACCCAGGCACCCAGTTCGTACGCAGTAGTCAGCCCCGGCCGGCATCTGAACCAGGCCCGCTTGTCCGCGTGCGGGAGGCGGACCTGGACCTCGGTGCTGTGGATCCGCGGGGTCACGCCTGCCGGGCTGGCGTAGGCGAAGGCGTCGGCCAGGGGTCTACGAGTGGGCAGCCGCTCACCCGGCCGAGTGCCAGTCCTATAACCAGTTGCCGACGTGCCGCCCAGTCCCGACGATCAGGCGCATGTCTGCCGTTCTGGGGCCCCTGCGCCATCGCCCGTTTCGTCATCTCTTCATTGGTACGACGGCCAACCTGCTCGGCAACGGGGTGGCGCCGATCGCGCTGGCCTTCGCCGTGCTCGACGCCACTGGCTCGGTCGGCTCGCTCGGGTTGGTGGTCGGCGCCCACTCTCTCACGAGCATCCTCCTCCTGCTGTTCGGCGGGGTGTTGGCGGACCGGCTGCCGCGCGGTCCGCTGCTGGTCGCCAGCAGCGTGGTCAGCGCCGCGAGCCAGGCCGTGATCGCCGCCCTGGTCCTCACCCACAGCGCCGCCATGCCCCTGCTCATGGTGTTCGCCGCGGTCAATGGGGCGTCGAGTTCCTGCTATCAGCCCGCCGCCCAGGCGCTGCTGCCCCAGACCGTGCCGGCCGAGTCCCGCCGAGCCGCCCTCGCGCTCTCCCGGATCGCGAGCAGCAGCGCGACGATCGTGGGCGCCTCGCTGGGCGGTTTACTGGTCGCCGCGGTCGGCCCCGGCTGGGGACTGGCCGTCGACGCGCTCAGCTTCGGGCTCGCCGCCGCGTCCTTCGCGCTGATCCGCGTCGAGGTCGCGCCGCCCGCTCCCAGTGCCGGTGTGGTGCATGAACTGCGTTTCGGCTGGCGGGAGTTCACCTCCCGCAGCTGGGTGTGGGTGATCGTGGTGGCCTTCTGTTTCCTCAACGCCGGCCTCACCGCCTCGTTCACGGTCCTCGGCCCGGCCGTCGCTGACACCACCGGGATCGGCCGTAGCGGATGGGGCCTGGTCCTCGCCGCGGGCTCACTCGGCGCGGTCGCAGGCGGCGTACTGTCGCTGAGATGGCGGCCCCGGCGCGCGATCCTGGTCGGCTGTGCGCTGATGGGCCTGACGGCGATGACCCCGCTGCTGCTCGCGCTCGCGCCGTACACCTGGGTGCTGGTCGTGGCCAACTTCGTGGCAGGGGTGGGCATCGAACAGGCCGGCGTCGCCTGGTACTCGACCCTCAACGAGCAGATCCCCGAGGACCGCCTCGCCCGCGTCTACGCATATGACGACCTCGGCTCCTACCTCGCGCTCCCGCTCGCCCAGTTCGCCGCCGGACCGGCCGTACTCCTCCTCGGCCTCCACGCCACCCTCTATGCGGCCGCCGCACTCATCCTCCTCGCCACCCTCGCCATGGTCGCCACGCCCTCCATCCGCGCGCTGGCCCCGAAGACCGCAGAACCGCTGTCCCCTTCCGAAGATCCGGTCCCTGGCTGAGCCCGGTGGCCTGTGGTTGCAGGACTAGTGGCCGGTGGTGACGAGGTCTTCGAGCTGGTGGGCGAGTTCGGCGTTGCGGTGGGGGATGGTGCCGAAGCCGTCGATGCGGTCGACGTCCGGCTCCTCCACGGCGTCTCGGACCGCGTCCTTGGGGACGGCAGCCGCGTGGTCGGGCAGGTCGAGGAAGACGGTCAAGGCGCCATCGGGGCCGGCGGCGCTGGTGGTGGTGTCGACGACCTCTTGCGGGACGGGCGCGTACTGACAGGGTTCGCGTTCCAGGGCTTCGATCTGCCTGGCCCCGGGAAGTCGGAGTCGATCGGTGCTGGTTACGGTTCGAGGAATCCGAGCGCCTGTGCGACGAATTCGTCGTGGTACTGGAGGATGCCTCCGTGTCCGGCATCCAGGGAGAGGAGGACGAGTTCGCCTCGGGTCAGGCGCGCGGCCAGGTCGAGTGTGTTCTCGCTTGGCGCCATCCGGGGGCTCTCGCCGTTGACCACCAGGACCGGTTGGCCGATGCGGGACAGGTCGGCCGGCGGATGGAGGCCCCATCGGTGGATGGCCCTCAACTGCGTACGGAACGACGGCAGTGAGATGGCTTTGTCGTGATCGTCTGTGCGTTCCTTCAGCCGTTCCAGGGAGGCGCGTGCTTGTTTTCGGCCGTGGTCGGTGTCGGTGAAGAAGAGGAATTGCTTGGGCTCCTTGCGGGTCAGGAAGCCCTTCAGCATGGCCCGGATGGTGAGTGCGGTGATCTTGTCGATACCGGGGCCCCCTGCGGGGCCGGTGCCGGCGAGGATGACCTTGCGCACCAGCTGCGGTTCCTCTGCCGCGATGACCTGGGCGATGAAGCCGCCCATCGACAGGCCGAGCAGGTCCACCTGCCTGAAGCCCAGGCCGGATGAACAGCATCGCGTCGCGGGCTATTGCCTCGATCGTGTCTGGCGTGGAGCCGCGTGACGCGCCCACCCCGCGGTTGTCGAAGGTGATCACTTGCCGTCGTGCGGCCATTCCGCCGACGACGCGCGGGTCCCGGTTGTCCAGGACCGCGGCCAGGTGATGCAGCAGGATCAGCGGCACGCCGTGACCGGGGCCGAGCTGCCGGTAGACGAAGTCCACGCCACCCACAGAGATCGAGCGGGTCGGCGCGTCCTTGTACGGCGCCGGTGAATGGGAAGGCGAGTGTTGCGGTGTCTCGAGGGGCTTCGTGCGGCTGAGTCACGGCATCGTGATGACGACCTTGCCGGCCTTCGCGCGCCCCTTTTCGACGTACTCCAGGGCTTCTCGGGTCGACTCGAACGGGAAGACGCGGTCGACTACGGGCCGGATCGTGCCGGCATCGACGAGCGCGGTGAGCTCGCGCAGCTGGTCCCCACTGGCCTTCATGAACAAGAACTCGTACGTCACGTGACGCTGCCGGGCACGGCGTCGGATACGGAAGCTCAGCGCGGTCATCACCAACCGGAGAATGGGGTTCGCCCCCAGCTCCCGGGCGAACGCGGCGTCGGGAGGGCCAGCAATGCTGATGGCCTTTCCGCCGGACCGCAGTATCAGCAGGGACTTCTCGAGGTTCTCGCCGCCGAGCGGGTCGAGGACGAGGTCGTAGTCGTGCAGAACCGTCTCGAACGCCTGCTTCTTGTAGTCGATGACGACGTCCGCGCCCAGCTTCTTGACCAGGTCGATGTTGGCCGTGCTCGTGGTCGTCGCCACGTGTGCGCCCAGGTGCTTGGCCAGTTGGATGGCGATGGTGCCCACGCCGCCGGAGCCGGCGTGGATGAGGACCTTCTGGCCCGGCCGCACGTGTGCCCGCTCGACCAGCGCCTGCCACGCGGTCAGGGCGACCAGGGGGAGGGATGCGGCCTCCGTCATGGTGAGTGTGGCCGGTTTGATCGCCACGTCGTCCTGGTGCACCGCAATGAGCTCGGCGAACGTGCCGATCCGGTCCTTGTCGGGGCGCGCGTAGACCTCATGGCCCACTGCGAACCCGGTGACGGCCGCACCGACGGCGACCACGATCCCGGCCAGGTCGTTGCCCAGGATGAACGGGGTCCGGTAGGGCAGGATCGCCTTGAACTCCCCGTCGCGGATCTTGAGGTCGAGCGGATTGACGCTCGCGGCGCGGATCCGGACCAGGACGTCGCCCGCGCCGATCTGCGGGTCCGGGCTCTGACCGGCACGCACGCCGGCCTGGTCGCCGTAGCGTTCGACTTGGAAGGCCTTCATCGTCGTCTCCGTCTCGTAGTTGCGTGCGTGCTCATGCCGGGTTCGGCGCCAGAGCCAGGCTCTGCTTGACGTGCCTGGTGGTGTCGTCGGCGAGGATCTCGAGAAGGCCCTGCGCGATACCGTCCAGGGCCTGGGCGGCGACGTCGGCGGGATCGGCGACATCAACGTCTTCGGCGTCATCCGCATGACGAAGGCCGTCCTGCCCCACATGCGCGCCCAGGGCCGTGGCCGCATCATCAATTTGTCGTCGATCTACGGCTTCATCCCCCAGCCGTACATGTCCGCCTACATCGCGTCCAAGCACGCGGTCGAGGGCTATTCCGAGTCCGTGGACCACGAGGTCCGTGAGTTCGGCGTGCGGGTCCTGCTCGTCGAGCCCGGCGGGACCAACACCGCGTTCGAGGGCAACCTCGTACAGCCCGACACGCCGCTGCCGATCTACGCGCAACAGCGGCGCCTCGTCGACCAAGTGGTCGCCGAGGCGGTCACCGGCGGCGATGCCCCCACCGTCGTCGCCCAGGCCATCGTCACGGCGGCCACCGCACGCAAGCCGCGGCTGCGCTCCACCGCCGGCCCGTTCGCCCGGCGCCTCAGCCTGCTACGCCGCATCGCTCCCACCCGGGTCTTCGACCAGCAGATCCGCAAATTCAACAAACTGGCCGCCTGACACTCAGCACCTGGGGTTTCGTGGTGGGGAGCACGATGTGCTGATCTTCAAGGTTCGCTGGAGCGTCCTGCGCACAGGGTCAGCCGCCACATGTTCTGATCGCAGCCGAACCCATGAGCCAGCACCATCGCCCGCCCTTGCGGGCTGCCGGTGACGGACCGCATCTACAGCGAGCATGACCGGGGTCGTGGTGGCGACCGCCGGGGTCAGCGGTGGGTGAGCATGCCTTCGCGCAGTCGGGCGAGTGTGCGTGACAGGAGGCGGGAGACGTGCATCTGGGACACGCCCAGGCGTTCGCCGATCTGGGCCTGAGTGAGTTCCTCGACGAACCTCATGTGGATGATCTGGCGGTCCCGCTCGTCGAGTTCGGCGATCAGCGGGGCCAGGGTATGAAAGTCCTCCACCAGTTCCAGCGCTTGGTCTTCGGCGCCGATGAAATCCTGCAGGGCGGTTTCGCCGTCCTCGCTGCCACCAATCGCGGCGTCCAGGGAGGAGGAGTTGTAGCCATTGGCGGCCAGACGGGCCTCCCTCACCTCGTCCTCGGGCAGGCTCATCAGCTCCGACAGTTCCTTGACCGTGGGCGTGCGGCCGAGCCGGCTGCGCAGTTCCTCGGTGGCGCGGGCGAGCTGGACGCGGGCTTCCTGCAGCCGGCGCGGCACATGCACAGCCCACGTGGTGTCGCGGAAGAACCTCTTGATTTCTCCCACGATGTAGGGGATCGCGAAGGAGGTGAACTCCACTTCGCGCGTCAACTCGAACCGGTCGATCGCCTTGATCAGCCCGATCATGCCGACCTGGACGATGTCCTCCATCTCCTCCGCACCGCGGCTGCGGAAACGGCCGGCCGCATAGCGCACCAGGGACATGTTCATCTCGATCAGCGTGTTGCGGGCGTAGCTGTACTCGGGCGTGCCCTCTTCCAGGACCGCCAGCTGGTCGAAGAACAGCCTGGAGAGCTCGCGGGCGTCCTTGGGCGCCAGCCGGGAGGGATCAGCGATCTCCGGCAGCT
>NZ_JBEOXI010000194.1:0-15875 GCF_040296465.1 Streptomyces sp. NPDC002130 | reverse complement strand
GCCACCACCAGGGCCACGAACCAACCGCGGTGCGGAACCCGGGCGTTCTGCAGCACGGCGAGCGTGGGATCGTCCGGCTCCGCGAGGCGCGGCGCGTTCTCGTGGCTGAGGACGGCGAGGACACCGGCCACGGCCAGCGCCGCTGTGGCGTCGACACCGGTCACCCGGCCCCGGGCCACCACCGCCGGTACGGGCCAGGCCTGGGCCCCGCCGGGGGAGTGGAACTCGGCGGCGTAGCGGGCGGTGCCGCCGACCTTCTCGCGTCCCTCCCGGCGCTGCGCGGGGGCGCCCGCACCGCCGGTCATGAGGCCCTCCCGGTGAGCGCGGTGTCCGTGAGCCGCGACAGGACGTCCACGGCGAGGTTGCGGGCGAGCGGCACCTTGTAGGCGTTGTCCCGCAGTGGCTGCGCGGCGGACAGCTCCTCTTCGACGGCGTGCTCGAACGCCGCGCGGGTCGGGGCGGCACCGAGCAGTGCCTCCTCCGCCCGCCGGGCCCGCCAGGGCCGGTGGGCCAGCGCCCCGAAGGCGAGCCCCGCATGGCCGATGACCCCGTCGTCAAGCCGCAGCACGACCGCGACGGAGGCGAGGGCGAAGGCGTACGAGGCCCGGTCACGGGCCTTGCGGTACGCCGACGGCAGCCCGGCCGCGGCGGCCGGCAGCACCACGCCGGTGACGAGCTCGCCCGGGCGGATCTCGGTGTCCTGCTCGGGCCGGTCCCCGGGCAGCCGGTGGAAGTCGGCCGCCGGAACACTCCGGGGCCCTTCGGGCCCGTCCAGCTCGACACGCCCGTCGAGAGCGGCGAGCGCCACCGCCATGTCCGACGGATGGGTGGCGATGCAGTGCGCGGAGTGGCCGAGCACCGCGTGATCACGGTGGACACCGTCCCGCGCGCCGCAGCCGCTGCCCGGCTCCCGCTTGTTGCACGGCTTCGACAAGTCCTGGAAGTACGGGCACCGGGTGCGCTGGAGGAGGTTCCCGCCGGTCGTCGCCGCGTTGCGCAACTGCCCTGAGGCACCCGCGAGCACCGCTTGGGACAACGCCGGGTACCGGTCGCGGACCAGGGGGTGGGCGGCGAGGTCGCTGTTGCGGACCGTCGCCCCGACGCGCAGGGCTCCGTCGGGCAGTTCCTCGACCGCGTCCAGGGGCAGCCGGGTGACGTCGATGAGTGCGGCGGGCGCCTCGACGCCGAGCTTCATCAGGTCGACCAGGTTGGTGCCGCCGCCGAGGTATCGGGCGCCGGCGTGCGAGGCGTAGGCGGAGGTCGCCTCCTCGACGCTGCCGGCACGGACGTAGGCGAACTCCTTCACGGGATCACGTCCTCGACGGCCTCGGCGATCCGCGGATACGCACCGCACCGGCACAGGTTGCCGCTCAGCCGCTCCCGGATCTCCTCCCGGTCCAGCGGGACCGGCTCGCCCGAGGGCGCCGCCGGGTCGGTGACGTGCGAGGGGTGACCGGCCGCCGCCTCGGCGAGCGCACCGGCCGCGGAGCAGATCTGGCCCGGGGTGCAGTAGCCGCACTGGAAGGCGTCGCGCTCCAGGAAGGCCCGCTGGAGCGGATGCGGGTCCTCCCCGTCGCCGGACAGACCCTCGACGGTGGTGACCTCGCAGCCGTCCAGGGCGACCGCGAACAGCAGACAGCTGTTGACACGCCGTCCGTCCACCAGGACCGTGCAGGCGCCGCATTGGCCGTGGTCGCAGCCCTTCTTGGCGCCTGTGAGCCCGAGATCCTCGCGCAGGAGGTCCAGCAGTACCCGCCGGTGGTCGACGGTGAGGGTGTGGGGTTTGCCGTTGACGCGGAGTGCGGTCCGCGAGTGGTGCTGGTCATTGCCCATGTCGTGGAGGACCTTCCCGGGCGGGCCGTGATGCCGTACGGACCGCGTATCCAGGAGGCGGCGACCGACACGTGCGCCGTGCGAGGAGCGTGTTACCGCCTACGTCACCCGCTGAGCCGCGGTGCTCTTTTCGCCGCTCTCTTCGTCGTCCGTGCCGTGGCTCTTGCCGTCCGCGACCGGGGGTGCCGGGCGCTTGACCTTGAAGCGTTCGAACGTCCGTGTGAGCTGCTGGAGCGGGGACGCGGCGGGCGGACCGGACGGACGGGGTCCGGCGGGAGCACTCGCAGCGGACTCCTGGTAGGCGGCCAGGGCCTCGTGGGCGCTCTCGGCCGCCTCCCGGTACAGGTCACGGGACTTCGTCATGGCCTCCAGCGCCTCGGCGTACATGGCCACCAGGCCTCGCTGGCGGTCCAGCTCCTCCTGGAGCGTCAGCAGGTGCCAGTCCTCCCGCAGCGCGGTGAGGGCGTCCTCGGCGCCGTCGGGCAGGGGCCTGTGGAGTGCGGCGAACCGCGTCACCGCGTCGACGAGGTCGGCCGGCTCGGAGCCGTCGAGGAAGACCGCGCGGACCGAGAAGTCCCGGGCCTGGTAGTTCTCCGGCGCCGGGACGCCCGGCAGGACCACCGCTCCACCGCGCGGCACCTCGACGCCGGTGTCCCGCAGGGCCCAGTTCAGGCCGCGCAGCTGCTGCGGGGCGGCGTGATGCTCCACCACCCGGTGGCGCAGACCCGGCGGCAGCCACCGCGCCACCGGCGCACGCCCCCGGTCATCGGTGGTCATCGCCTCGTGGACGACCACGTGAATGTGCCATCCGCCGCGCACGGCGTTCCGCAGCAGGCGACGGATCTCCTTGTCGTCCTGCGGGAGAACGTTGATCTCGCCCAGGGCCAGACGGGTGGCGGTGTCCTGGATCCAGGCGGTGTCGGGCTCCGCTGGCCAGAACAGGCCGGCGGGCGAGGGCCATGCGTCGTTCCACGGCTGCTCGGCCTCCGCGACCAGCATCCACTCCTGCCCGGCTCCGTCGTCCCCTTCGGGCCGCACGCTCAGCCGGGCCCGTACCGTCACGTCGTCACCGACCCGCCAGCGAGCCTCGAAGACCCGCTCCGCCGGGGCGGTTTCGTCGTCGGGCAACTCCAGGAAGTCGTCGATGGCCTGGCTGTCCTTGCGCTGCTGGAGCGAGCGCCGGAGAACGTCTTCCGCGGAGCCCGGGGTGTGGCGGCCGCGCGCCAGCCACACCGTGTCGGGAGTCATGGGGCGGACGGTGAGGGAGGTCTGCATGGGTCCAACTGTGAGCGGGGGTGGGTGCGCCTGCCAGTATCGTCGCCGCAGGCGGACGGGTGCTACCCGGGGTCGCACGGGGCTCCGGGCGCCGGTGACGTACGGGTCTACGGTCCTCCGTCTCGCCGTGGGTCATGCGCACCGCCTACCCGCGCCGGGCCGTGCCATGTGACGCGGGGGGAGCGGCGTGTGACGACCGGGCGGCGCGATGCGGCGCCGGACGGCGTGGGGTGGCGCCGGACGGCGTGCGCCCGGCCGAGCGGGCGCCCTGGGGTGGTGCCGGGTGTGCGGGATGTGCGCCGTACACGCGGGGTGTGCGCGCCGCGCGCACATCGGGTGATCTCACGCGTGGTCCGTCCCTCGCACGGTCCTGACAATGGTGCGCACGAGCAGGGCCCGCCCACCATCCGCATCGGGGCGGGTCCTGCTCGCCCCCGCGACGTGGAGCGCCGCTCAGCGCCCACCCCGTCGACGGGACGCACCGCCTCCGGCCCGCTCGCGGCCCAACTGGCGCGGAGCTTCAGCCGGTCCTCGTACGCGGTGCCCGGCTCGGCCGTGTAGAAGGTCATGGAGTGGGCCTCGTGGGCCGGCACCGGCAGGTCCAGCGGCTGGTAGGTCAGTTCCAGGAAGCCCGCGTCGGGGTGGTGGAAGCGTTTGACGCCGCCGTGGTGGATCCGAACGTTGTGCGCCGCCCAGCGGGTACGGAACTCGTCGCTGATCCCCACGATCACCCTCGCGGTCGTCCAGCGTCGCCGGTCCGGACAGCCCGTCGGCGGGGTCGTCCGGCGCTCGGCCCCCGCGAACGCCTGAGACCGACTTCGCGAAACCACCATGCGAACCACCCCGCCACGCTCACCCTCCGACCGACCCCTCGGCGGGACCCCCGGCCCTCCGCGGGGACACTCCCCGCAGAACGCCCGGCCCCGCGGCGGGGCGCCTGGCCCTCCACGGGACACCCGGCCCCTGCGTCCGGGCGTCCCGCATCCGCAACCTCATGGAGCTGAACATGACCACTTTCGCCCTCATCGGTGCCGGACGCGGCCTGGGACTGGCCACGGCCCGCCGCTTCGGCGCCGCCGGCCACAGCGTCGCCCTGCTCTCCCGCAGCGGCGAGCACCTGGACCGGCTGTGCGACGAGCTGCGGCAGGACGGCGTCACCGCGCGCGGCTTCACCGCCGACGTCCTCGACGCCGCCGCCCTCACAATGGCCATGGAGGCGGCGGCCGCGTCCCTCGGCACCGTCGAGATCCTGCAGTACAGCCCCGCCCCGCGCGCGGACTTCATGAAGCCGGTCCTCGACACCGGCGCCGACGACCTGGACGACCCGCTGGCCTTCTCTCTCAAGGGCGCTCTCGCCGGCGTCAACGCGGTCCTGCCCGGGATGCGTCGACTGGGCCGCGGCACCCTGTTGTTCGTCAACGGCGGCAGCGCGGTACGCCCGCACCCCGACCGCGCGGGCACCTCCATCGCCTTCGCCGCCGAGAGCGCCTACGCGGCCATGCTCCACCAGGCCCTGGCACCGGAGAACATCCACGCCGCCCAGCTGATCGTCCCCGGCGCCATCCACCCCGACGCCGGGCACAGCAGCCCCGACGCGCTCGCGGCCCGCCTGTACTCCCTCCACCAGGAGCGCGAGGGCTTCCGGCACTTCGCCGAGCCGATGCCCGGCTGACGCGTTCCGATGCCTGGCAGGGCGGGGAGCGGGTACCCGGTTCCTGCACCAGCCGGTGCACGGACGGAGGAGAGGGGACCGGGGGCAGTGGCGGTAAAGGCGATGGGGTGGGCGCACTCGTTCCGAATGTCCGAAGGAGTGCGTGCGGGGAGGGAGTGGACGCGCGAGCGCCTCAAGGCTCTGCCCTGGGCCGCTGCCGAGCCGGACACGGTGGACGCGGTGGTGCTGGCGGTGTCCGAGCTGATCACCAACGCGCACATCCACGCGCACAGCGACGCGCACCTGGTCCTCACGTGGGACGGCGACTGCCTTCATGTGAGCGTCCACGACGAGGACCCGACGCTGCCGCGCCAGCGCGAACCGGAGCCGGGCGAGGCTTCCGGCCGCGGAGTGGCGATCGTGCGCAAGCTCGCCGACGAGTGGGCGATGAGGTGCCAGCGGCACGGCAAGACGGTGACCGCGTGCTTCCGTCCCGCCGACCCCGAGGGCGGCGGCGCAAGTTGAGTTCCGCTCACCGAAGAGGCCCGCTGCTGAAGGAGAAGTGTCGTGTACCTGGCACGAGGGTCGAGCGACGACCCCTACGTCTGGCTCTGGGTCCTGGCCGCCCTCGCGCTGTACGCGCTGATCAGCTACGCGCTGCAGTACCGCGCCCGCGCCCGGCGCGGTTCCGCCCGTCCGGCTCATGACGCCCTGCACGACCTCAAGGACCGGGAGGACCCCCAGCCGCCCGAGAACCGCTTCGTCAGCCGCGTTATCATGCTGTGCGGAGCGGGGCTCACGGGACTGGTCGCCTACCTGACGAATGGCGCCGTGCGCGTCCTGGCGGTCGGGCTCACCGCCGTGGTGGCCGTGACCGTCTGGGCGTACTACGACCACCGCACGGAAACGCGCGCGTCCGCCCGGTCATGAGGCGGACAAGGGCCCCTCACCTCCGTGAACGGGAGGGAGGGGCCCGAATGCGTCAGCCGGTCTCGGGGTGCTTGCCGGGCCCCTCGGCGCCCGGGGACAGCGGAGTGGGCGACAGCGTGGTGTCCTCCTCACCCGGCTCCAGCAGAGTGTCGGCGGCGCCCACGATGAGGGGATCGGGTGTCCCCACCACCTCGCGGTCCTTGCTCGCGTAGTCGACGCGCGACAGCAGACTGCGCATGGTCTCCAGCCGGGCGCGCCGCTTGTCGTTGCTCTTGACGACGGTCCAGGGGGCGTGCGCGGTGTCCGTGGCGCGGAACATGTCCACCTTCGCCTCGGTGTAGTCGTCCCAGAGGTCCAGCGAGGCCAGGTCGGTGGGGGAGAGCTTCCACTGGCGCACCGGATCCACCTGCCGGATCGCGAAGCGCGTGCGCTGCTCGGAGCGGGACACCGAGAACCAGAACTTCACCAGCAGGATCCCGTCGTCCACCAGCATCCGCTCGAAGGCCGGGCACTGGTCGAGGAACAACTGGTACTCGTCCTTGGAGCAGTAGCCCATCACGCGCTCCACGCCGGCCCGGTTGTACCAGGAGCGGTCGAGGAAGACGATCTCCCCGGCCGTCGGCAGGTGCGCGATGTACCGCTGGAAGTACCACTGGCCCGTCTCGCGTTCGGTGGGCTTGTCCAGGGCGACGACGCGTGCGCCGCGCGGGTTGAGCCGCTCGATGAGCCGCTGGATCGTGCCGCCCTTGCCCGCAGCGTCCCGGCCCTCGCACACGACGACCAGGCGTGCGCCGGTGTCCTTGACCCAGCGCTGGAGCTTGAGCAGCTCTATCTGCAGGATGCGCTTGGTCCGCTCGTACTCCTTGCGGCTCACTTTCCGGTCGTACGGATAGTTCTCCCGCCAGGTCCGGATGGGGCGCCCGTCACCGTCCAGCACGATCGGCTGCTCCCGTCGGCTGGTGTCCACGGTCAGCCCGTCCAGCAGCTTGTCCCCGTCTTCGGCGCTCATCACTTCGACTCCCCGTCCGGCTCGCACAGTCGGCACCGAGCGAACGGTGCACGCCGTGGGATACGGCTCCCGTCGCTGGTGAACGCACACACGGGTGCCCCGTCCGGCCCCGCCCATGTGAGGCGCTGCCCGGCTACGCCCCGGGCCGGGCCGTGATACGCCGCTCCACCAGCGTGGGGACAGTTCGACCTGCACCGACGGCTTGCCGCTGCACCTCGATCCCACCGTGAGGATCACGCACGTAGCGGGGTCCCACGTCTCACCGTACGGCGAGATCAGGATCGAGTGGCAGGTGACGGACGGCGGTGCCGGGCTGTCGTACGAGGCGGTCGTGCCCGCGAACAGCGAGGCCACCCTGCGCCTGCCGGCCCTCTCCGCGGACGCCGTCCACGAGGGCCGGACCCCGCTGACCCGGGTGGACGGCATCCGCTTCACCGGACACGCGGAGGGCGTGGCCTCCTACCGGCTGCCGTCCAGCACGTACCGCCTGACGACCCGGCTCCGCTGACCCACACCCGGCTGTGGAAGCCCCGTCCGCTGCCGCTTCGGCTGCCCGGCCGTCCCGTCAGCGGGCGCGCGCAAACGGACATGCTCGGCGCAGGCCCGGTCGAGGGTGGCCCGCACTCAGAGCGCGGTACCCGTCTCCTCGGCCAAGGCGCGCACGAGACGGTCCTGGAACGCCTCGTCGCGGACGGCGTCGTGCGGCTGCAACCGCCGGCCGTGGTACCAGTACCCGCCGGTGGTCAGGGCCTCCGGGTCGTCGCTCGACGCCAGCCACTCCTGCGTCTGGTGACCGAGCTCGAGGTCGTCCGGCGCGCTCGGCCCACCCATCCTCGTCGGCACCCAGCCGGGATCCACGGCGTTGCTCGGCGCTCCGGGGCGCAGCCGGGCCACCGCGGCCGCCAGCGCCGTCACGAACAGCTTGCTGTCGGCGTACGACCCCGCGCTCTCGCCCCGCCAGTCGGCCCCCTCCAGTGCCGACGGGCGCCCGCCGAGATGCGAGCTGCTGCTCAGGTACACCAGTCGGCGCGGGCCGCGCAGCAGGGCGGTCAGCAGATAGGGCGCGACGATGTTGACCGGCATGACCGCGGGTCCGCTCCACACCCCGGCGTTGTGGACGACGGCGTCGAGCGGCGGCGAGGCGTTCAGCTCGTCGGCGACCCGCCGCACGGCGTCACGCTCGGCGAAGTCGCCCACGACGACGTGCGCCCCACGGCCGGCCAGCTCGTCCAGTTCCTTCGCCCGTTCCGGATTACGGGCGTGCACCACCACGTCGTGCCCTGCGGCCAGCAACGCCTCTGCCGTGGCCCGCCCCAGGCCCTCCGCGGACCCGGTCACCAGGATCCGGCGCACCGTTCCTCGCATGCGACTGCCTCCTTCCGCTGGATTCGCGCCCCGCGACGAGACACGTCCTGGATCACACAGCCGTGCGGGTACCCCGTCGATCCAGTTGGTGCTGTTCTCGACGTGGTGGCTGCCCTGCCTCCGCAGTTGGTCCAGCCCCGCGGCTGGACCAACTGCCAGTACGGGTCGCCGCCGACCGATCGCCCCCGGATCTGGCAGTACACCAGGACCTCGCGCCCCGAGGCCATGGGTGGCCGCCGTCGGCGTCGGCGGTGAAGGCGGCAAGCGCTACGCCAGTGCGTTCACCGCTGCCGTGAAGACCCGTGGCAGGCGCGCCGCGGTGGGCATGATGAGCGGCGCGAGCGCGGGCCGCTGGCGGACCCTCACCAGGAGGTCGGTCAGCAGCCGGTGCCGGCGGGTCGCACGGTTCCAGTCGGCCTCGTAGCGGTCCGGCGTCCCGCGGCGCACGTTCGTCACCAGGGCCTGCGCGCCCGTGAGGGCCAGGGAGATGCCTTCGCCGGTGAGGGCGTCGATGTACCCGGCGGCGTCACCGACGAGCAGCACCCGGCCGTGCAAGCGGGTGCGCGCCCGCTGGCGCAGCGGCCCGGCGCCCCGCACCGCGGTCACGGCCGCCGTCGGGGGCAGGCGCGCGGCCAACTCGGGAAAGGCCGCCAGCTGGGTGTCGAAGGAGCCCCGCCGGGACGTCAGGAGCGCCACGCCGACCAGTGAGGGGCTCAACGGGGTGACGTACGCCTCCCCGTGCGGCCCCCAGTGCACCTCGACGTAGGACGCCCACGGCGGCACCGCGTAGTGCCGGCGCAGTCCGTACCTGGGTTCGCCACGGGTCCTCACCTCCAGGCCGAGCGACCGGCGCACCGGTGAGTGCAGCCCGTCGGCGGCCACGAGCCACCGGGCGCGCAGACCCGTGCCCGGCACCGTCACGCCCGTGGCGTCCTGCCGTACGGCGTCGACGCGCAGGGGCAGTACGGGCACCCCGGCATCGGTGACGGCCCGGTGCAGGGCGTGGTGCAGGCCGGTACGGCGCGTGCCGAGGCCCGGACCCCGCCGGAAGTCCGCCTGGACCCGACGGTGTCCCTGGACGTAGCGGATGCCGGTGATCGGCAGGCCGGGAACCTCCAGACCGAGGGCGCCCAGTGCTCGCACGGCGCCCGGCATCAGGCCCTCGCCGCAGGCCTTGTCGACCGGCGCGGGGCGGGGCTCCGCGACGACGACGTCGAAGCCGGCGCGGGCGGCGTGCAGAGCGGTCGCCAGGCCCGCGGGCCCGCCTCCGGCGATCACCATGTCGAGGGTGGCGCTCATGCGGGCACGGCCCGGGTGAGGGCGGCGTTCTCGCAGCGGATGCGGACGGTCAGCAGCCACGCGTTGGCCACGGTGAACACCAGCGCGCTCAGCCACGCGCCGTGCACCAGCGGCAGGGCGGCGATCTCCACGACGACGGCCACGTAGTTGGGGTGGCGCAGGAACCGGTAGGGCCCGGTGCCGACCAGACGCGCCCCGGGGACGACGATGACCCGGGTGTTCCAGTACGGCCCGAGCGTCATGACGCACCACCAGCGCAACGCCTGGGCCATCACCACGAGGACGAGCATCGGCCAGCCGAGCGCGGGCACGAAAGGCCGGTCGGCCAGAGCGGGTTCAAGGAGGCAGCACAGAAGCAGGCCGGTGTGCAGGGTGACCATGGCCGGGTAGTGGCCGCGGCCGTGCTCGACACCGGCGCGGGCCAGGGTCCAGGACGCGTTGCGCCGGGCCACGACCAGTTCGGCGAGGCGTTCGGCGCCGATGGCCACCAGGAGAAGGACGTACCACGTCATGAGGTCACCAGCGCAGCAGGACGAGTTCGGAGCAGAACCCCGGGCCCATCGCCATGAGCAGGCCCCAGCTGCCGGGCTCGGGCCGGGCGGATTCCCGGATGGTCTGCAGGATGTGCAGGACGGAGACGGAGGACATGTTCCCCACGGCCGCCAGCGAGTTCCACGCGGATGCCAGGGCGTTGTCCGGCAGATCGAGGGTGTCGGCGACGGCGGAGAGCACCTTGGGCCCTCCCGGATGGCACACCCAGGTGCCGATGTCCTCGACGGTGAGGCCGTGGTCGGCCAGGAAACCGCGCAGATGCCGGCCCAAGTGGCTCCGTACGATGCCCGGGATGCCGGCACCGATCACGACGCGGAACCCGGTCGTGCCGATGCTCCAGCCGAGGAGCTGCTCGGTGTCCGGATACAGCCGACTGCGCGTGGCGACCACCGTGGGGCCGGTGGCGTCCGGCCCGGCGGATGCGCCGGCGCGGGCGACGAGTGCGGCGGCGCCGTCCCCGAACAGGGCGCCGGCCACGAGATTGGCCTGGGAGTCGTCCCGGCGCTGAAGGGTCAGCGAGCACAGTTCGACGGTGAGCAGCACGGCCGTGCCACCGGGATGCCCACGCAGGTAGTCGTGCAGCCGGGCCAGACCGGCCGCGCCCGCCACGCATCCCAGTCCGAACACGGGCACCCTCTTGACGTCGGGTCGCAGGCCCACCCGTCCGGCCAGCCGGGCATCGAGCGAGGGTGCGGCGATGCCGGTGACGGAGGTGCACACCAGGAGGTCGACATCGGCCGGTTCGAGTCCCGCTTCCTTCAGCGCGCCGGTGAGGGCCTCTTCGCCCAGCTCGAGACCGGCCGCCATCCAGGCGTCGTTGGCCTGCCCGAAGTCGCGCAGGGCTGCATACCGTGCGATCGGCAGCGCGAGGTGCCGGGCGCGGACTCCGGCGGACGCGTGCAGGCGGCGCAGCAGGGCGCGGTCGGCTCCGGGAGCCAGGCACAGATCGCCGATCGGTTCGGTGAGGTCGTCCTGGGCGTAACGGTGCGCGGGCAGCGCGGTGCGGACCGCCGTGATCGTGGTCCCCACAGGGGGCCGGGCCTTCTCGCGCACCGTGCCGGGTGAGGCGGGGAGGTTTTCGGCCGTCACAGGGACACGCATATCGATAGTGCCTCTCTCGCCCCATTTGCCCATTTATCTTGCCTGTGTGTCTCTACACCCCTCACCAGTCCTTCCCCGAGCGACACGCCGCGTCCCGGCGCTGTTGCGCTCCTGCCACCTGGAACCGGCGCTCGCCGTGTCGGTGTTCGCGACGGTGCTGGCCGTCGCGGCCGGCCGGGGCGCGGCCGGTTCGGCCGCGGTGGCGGCTGCCGTGCTGGTGGGCCAGCTCTCGGTGGGCTGGTGCAACGACGCGGCCGACGCCCGGCGCGACGCGGCCTGCGGGCGCAGCGACAAGCCGGTGGCGACCGGCGAACTCCCGCTCCGGGCCGCGGCCGTCGCAGCCGGGGCGGCCCTGGTCCTGTGCGTGCCACTGTCCCTGCTGAGCGGTGCTGTCGCGGGCGCGGCGCACCTCGCCATGGTCGCCACTGCCTGGAGCTACAACCTGCTGTTCAAGCACACGCCGCTCTCCCCGCTGCCCTACGCCGTCGCCTTCGGCTCGCTGCCGGCGTTCGTCACCCTCGGCCTGCCCTCGCCGTCCTGGCCCGCCTGGTGGGCGATGGTGGCCGGGGCCCTGCTGGGCGTGGGGGCGCACCTGGTCAATGTGCTTCCGGACATCCAGGACGATCTCGCGACCGGGGTGCGCGGCCTGCCGCAGAGGCTGGGCCGCAGAGGCTGCCGATGGCTGGCCCCGTCCCTGATGCTCGCCGCCCTCTGCGTGCTCGTCACCGGTCCGCCCGGAGGCGTGGGGCGCCCGGGCTGGGTACTGGCGGGGGCGGCCGTCGCCGTGTCCGTCGCGGGCACGGCCCTGCCCTTCGACGACCGCAGCCGGTGGCCGTTCCGGGCGGCTGTCATCGTGGCGGGCATGGCCGTGACCCAACTCCTGCTGCGCGGGCCGGACATGACGTGAGGTGGTCGTAGTGCCGCAGATACGGGTCGGCTGGTTGACGGACCGGAAGGAGACAGCGGACGACTCGGCTGGTCACCCGGCCGGGAGCCCTCTGCCCGATCCCGCGGTCACGTCCGCGACCGGCCCTTGATCTGCATGCCCGGGCGGCGGCGGTGGACCGTCACGTACGACAGGCCGCCCGCGCCCGCGGTCACGCTGCGCACGCTGCCGTGCGGCAGCCAGACGAGGCTGCCCGGCTCGACCGGGTGCGGCCCGGCCGCGGAGCCGAGCGTGCCGTCTCCCGAGACGACGAGCAGCAGGACGTCGAGGTCGGGTTCGGCGTGGGCGTCGATGGACCCCCGGGGCGGGACACGGACGAGGTTGGCGTCCAGTTGCCGGCCGGGTTCGGCCAGCCGCCACAGGGCGCCGGTCGCCTCCGGTTCGGCCGCGGCGAGCGACCCGGTGTTGCCGAGGATCCGCGGAAGGGGAGTGCCGGCCGCGCCGGGGAGCTCCTCCGGGTCAGTCATGGATCGTGCCACCATCCGATACGGGCCTGCCCTGGGCCGGTTCACCTGCACGGCAGGCGATCCGCGCCTCTCACGGGCGGCCGCCCAGAGGAATCTAGCATCGGCCGCAGTCCCGGCCGCGGCCGAGGCGCGCTCACTCCTCCTCGGACGTGGTGGGGCGCGTCCGCCCGGGCTCCGGTTCCTCGCCCTGCTGCGCGCGGGCGTGCAGTACGTCGCCGATGAACAGGTCGTACACCAGCACGCCGATCACACCGCCGACGAGCGGCCCGACGATCGGAATCCACCAATAGTCGCTGAACGCCCCGGCCAGGCTGCCGGGAAAGGCCAGTCCGTCCCATCCAGCCATCCAGGTGAACAGGCGAGGGCCGAAGTCGCGGGCCGGGTTGATGGCGTACCCCGCGTTCGCCCCGAAGGACATGCCGATGGCCGCCACGACGAAGCCGATCACCAGCGGGCCGAGATTCGCCTTCACGGCCGTGTTGCGCAGGTCGATGATCGCCACGACCAGCATGACCAGGAAGGCGGTGCCGACGATCTGGTCGAGCAGCGGACCCCAGACGCCACCGTTGAAGTACGGCGCCGGGAACGTCGCGAAGATCGAGAACGAGGCGAGGGTCTTCCCGTCCGCCGTCTTCGGCCCCTCGAAGGCGTCGTCGAAGGCGTTGATGGCGTCGTGGTACACGGCGTAGACCAGGGCCGCCCCCGCCAGGGCGCCGAGCACCTGGGACACCCAGTAGGGCACGACCTTGACCCAGGGGAACTTGCGGCGGACGGCGAAGGCCAGGGTGACCGCCGGGTTGATGTGCGCTCCGCTGACGCCGCCGGCCACGTAGATGCCTAGGATCACGGCCATGCACCAGCCCCAGGTGATCAGGAGCCAGTCCCCGGCGCCGAGGAAGAAGGTGGTGGGCCCCTCCGTACGGCCCGAGCCGGGCAGGGCCGCCACCGTCATCGCCACCACGCCGCACCCGAAGGAGATGAGGACGAACGTCCCGAGGAACTCAGCCAGGCACTCGCCCGCCAGGCCTGCGCGACGTCTGAGCCTGGAGGGTTTCACCAGAGGCTTGATCTCCACTGCCATGTGATTTCTCCCTGGGTTCGCTGCGGTCACGCATGACACGCGGTAATCACGTGGTAACCCGGCGCATGGACTGCGGCAACCGCAGGTGACCGTCCGGTGGCTCTCTCACGCTGCCGCTGGCGAGCGGACGGCGGTGAGCTCCCCGTGATCCTCAGTGGCCCGGGGGCGTCTCCACCGCGGACTCGTCGTCCCCGGAGCCGAGCCGGACGCAGCACTCCCCGGGTTCCGGCGCCGGCACCGCGCCGACTCCGTTGACCTCGAGGCCCTCCAGGTAGCCGCTGAGGAACGCCTGGTTCATGCCGCACACCAGATCCGGCGCCTTGGCGGCCAGCGGATGGAAGGGGCAGTTGCGCAGCCGGATCCGGGTCGGGGTCTCCCGCACGGGCTCGTAGCCGTACTCGTCCAGCAGGCGCTCGCAGGTGGTCAGCCCCCGCTCGGGGCCGAGCCGGCCCGGGCGGGTCTCGTGGACCGTCTTGACGGGCCCCGGCCCGCAGGTCGCGGACTGGCGAGCGGAACTGGAACCGCTACGAGAAGACGTGATCGAGGCATTGGGGTGGCTGACATGAACGCAGACACCGCTTTCGCTCCCTTCCTGGTCAGGGCCCATCTCTCGTCCGGGTTGGCACATGCAAGCCCCTGGGGGATCGCCTTGGACGGCATCCTCGCCGCGGAACTGTGGGCCGACCACAAAGCAGGCGCCCTCGACCGCGGCGAATACGTGCCGGCGCTCTCACCGGAGGCGACCCCGCCGGATCTCGAATTGCCGCTCGCGCGCTGCACTCTGGCGGGTGCGGACTGGCATTGGTGCGCGACGTGTTCGTTCCCCGAAGACCCGGCCGGGGATCCGGTGGTGCGGTACTGGGCGAGCAGAACTGATCACCGAGGGCTCGAGGAACTCGCGTCGAGCGTGCCGGCAGTGATCTCGGATCGGCAGGGCCGCTACCGGGCGAGGTACATGCCGTTGATGATCACCAACTCGCGAACTGTCACCTGGCGCGGTGTGGGTGATCTGACGGCTGTCGCGGCGATATTGTCCGGTCTCGATGTGATCGGGAAGAAGCGTGCGCACGGGGAGGGGCGTGTTCTGCGGTGGGAGTTCGAGAACCGCGCAGGCGAGGATCCGTGGGAGTTCTCGCATGAGCACGCCGACGGGACGCTGGGACGCACGACACCGGCCGCATGTGTGGCGGCCTCGCGAGACATGCCGGTCACCTCGGGGTTCGGGTTGGCTGGTGTTCGTCCGCCGTACATGCACCCGGCGCGGATGCGCGAACTTCACCTGCCGCGGTAGCGGTGTTCGAAGGCGGGCTGGTGGTTTGTTACTCGAAACGGGTCACAGGTGGTATTGGTCGAATTTTGCGACTCACTGGGCGAGGCTCGGCCGGCTGGTCTGGGGGTGGTGCGATGAGTGTGAGGACGTGTTTGGGAGCCGCACCCAATCGGGAGGAGGGGTGCCGGACGTCTTCGGGGATCGGTTCGTTGCTGAGGACGGCGGAAACGTAGGGAGGGAGGTCGGCGCGGTCGAAGATCCTGATGGGCTGATGGGCGAAAAATACGTCGGAATATTCGAGTTCAGATAGGAAACTGGTCATCCAAGCGTCCTTCCGCTCGTCGGGTGCCATCTCGTCCGCTGTGCTCGTCCACGCGTTGAGGTAGCCGCGATAGGTTCGCTGAACCCACTCGCGGCCGTGCGCAAGGGTTTTCAGTGTTGCGGAGTTGACGAGCATCGAATATGCCGCGCTGTCCGAGTTGAATGCGCTCAGGGCGCCGTGGTTGAGGCGGGTTGTCACCCACTGTGCAAATTGTGTGGGAGTCAACGGGTTAGGCCCTCCGTCCCAAGGGTCTTTGGGGGCCGGGGGTCTGTGGGGACCCGACCGTCTGCCAAACATGACCAGGGAATTGCGTATTCGCGGATCGCGGCTAGGGAGACATCATCGACTAGACCCTTGGTACGTGGGAACCGCTTGAGAAATACATCTGCGCTGACAGCAGTGATTCGGTCGCCGGAGGGGCCGAGGCAGCATGTGTGGTCGCTGTACCGGACGCCGCGAGCGGCGAGGTTGTAGAGCGCATAGAGGCTATGCGCTCCGCTCTTTCGGGCGTAGAGGTCGAGTAGGTCGATCTGCTGCATGCCAGTGGATCGAACGGTGTGTTTGATCTTGTATTTCCCGGCCGCGTGCGCTTTGGGTGTTTGAAGCTTCTTGGCTTGGATGACGAGGTGAAACCATTTGTTCGAGCCGTCCGAGATCCACCATTTCCAGTCCGCACCGTAGCGGGGTGGCACTCAGCCGGGACAGCGCGTCGAGCAGCTCCCGTTCGCCCCGGCCACGCAGCAGGAGCAGCACGAAGGGGTCGGCATCGAGCAG
>NZ_JBEOXI010000193.1:0-16005 GCF_040296465.1 Streptomyces sp. NPDC002130 | reverse complement strand
GACGACCTCGCCCTTGCCGTTGGTGAGTTCCTTGACCTTCTTCTGGATGAGCGTGCCGTCGAGCCGTGACCTCGCGGCGGACCTGGGAGTGTCACGCGGGCTGGTCACGGAGGCGTACGAGCAGCTGACGGCCGAGGGGTATCTGCGCAGCGGCCGGGGCGCCGGAACGTGGGTGGGCGCGGCCGTACGGGCCGCGCGGCCGCGGGCGCACGATCTCGCTCCGCGCTCGCCCGGTGCCCGGGCGGACTTCGTGCCCGGGACGCCGGACCTCGCGCTGTTCCCGCGCGCGGCCTGGGCCGCCGCGCAGCGCGCCGTGCTCGCGGAACTGCCGCACCAGGAGCTGGGCTACCCCGATCCGCGGGGGCTGCCGAGGCTGCGTACCGCGCTGGCCGAACTGCTCGCCAGGCGACGGGGCGTGGTGGCCGACCCCGAACGGATCGTGGTCGTCTCGGGCGTGGCCCAGGCGACGGCCCTGCTCGGCCTCGCGCTGCACGCGCGCGGGATGCGCACCGTCGGCGTGGAGGATCCGGGCAGCCCCCAGCACGATGCGCTGTACGCCTCGGCCGGGGTGGCCGCCGTGCCACTGCCGCTGGACGACGAGGGCGTCTCCCCGGAGCCGCTGCGGGCGTCCGGCGTACGGGCCCTGGTGACGACCCCGGCCCACCAGTTCCCCACCGGCATCGCCTGTTCGGCCGGGCGGCGCGCCGAACTGCTGGACTGGGCGCGGTCGGTGGACGGCATCGTCCTGGAGGACGACTACGACGGCGACTTCCGTTACGACCGTGCCCCCGTCGGGGCGCTCCAGGGCCTCGACCCCGACCATGTGGCCTACACGGGCTCGGTCAGCAAGTCCCTCGCACCGGGCCTGCGACTGGGCTGGCTGCTGGTGCCCGAGTCCTGGACGGAGGAGATCGTCGAACGCAAGCGCACGATGGATCTCGGCCACCCGGCCCTCGACCAGGCCGTGTTCGCCCGCTTCCTGGAGCGCGGCGACTACGACCGCCAGCTGCGCCGCTGCCAGCGCGCCTACCGGGAGCGGCGCGACGCGCTGGTCGCGGCCCTGGACGCCCGCTTTCCCGGAGCGGAGGTGTCCGGGATCGCCGCGGGCCTGCACGTGATCGCCACTCTGCCGCAGCGGTACGGGCCCGAGGAGCGGTTCCTCTCGCGCATGGCGGAGGCGGGGGTGGCGGTGCGCCCGCTCTCGGCCTACGCCCACAGCCCGACCGGGCCCGAGGCGGCCGGGGAGGTCCGGCTGGTCCTGGGCTACGCCCATGTGCCGCCCGCGAGGATCTCCGAGGGCGTGCGGCTGATGGCTCGGGCCGCGACCGGGTGAGGCGACCGGTTCGCGCGTTCCCTCACCCTGCGGTCAGTTGTTCACTTGGGGTTCGTGTGTGCGCCGCGATGTGCCAGTAGGTGTGGCTCTGCACACTTGGCCGGATCCCGTCCCCGGAGGCGTATCCATGTCACACCGTCCGTTGCCCGGGCGCCGTAGCGTCCTGCGTGGCTCGCTCGCCGCATCGGCTGCCCTGTCCCTGCCCACCGCTCTCGGCGCGGCGCCCGCCTTCGCGCGCTCCGGTCGCCCGACGGCGGGATGGGGTGTGCAGGCGGGAGACGTGACCTGCGACTCCGGCCTGGTGTGGGTGCGCTCCGACCGGCCGGCCCGGATGATCGTCGAGACGTCGGCAACCGAGTCGTTCCGCAACCCCCGCCGATGGCACGGCCCGCTGCTGGGTCCGGGCACCGACTTCACCGGCACGACCCGGCTGCGCGGTCTGCCGTCCGGCGAGCAGATCCACTACCGCGTGCTGCTCGCCGACCCGGACGACCCGCGCCGCACCGGCGAGCCGGTCACCGGCACGTTCCGCACGGCGTCCGCCAAGCGCCGCGACGGCGTGCGGTTCGTCTGGTCCGGCGACCTGGCGGGGCAGGGCTGGGGCATCAACCCGGAGCTCGGCGGATACCGCATCTACGACGCGATGGGCGCCCTCGACCCGGACTTCTTCCTCTGCAGCGGCGACAACATCTACGCCGACGGCCCGATCACCGAGACCGTGGCCCTGCCAGACGGCCGGACCTGGCGCAACGTCACCACCGAGGAGAAGGCGAAGGTCGCCGAGACCCTGACGGAGTTCCGAGGCAACTTCCGCTACAACCTGCTGGACGAGAACCTGCGCGCCTTCAACGCCCGGGTCCCGTCCATCGTGCAGTGGGACGACCACGAGGTGGTCAACAACTGGTACCCGGGCGAGATCCTGACCGACGCCCGCTACACCGAGAAGCGCGTCGACGTGCTCGCCGCCCGCGCCCGCCAGGCCTTCTCCGAGTACTTCCCGATCTCCACGCTGCGCCGCCCCGACGGCCGGGTCTACCGTGTGCAGCACCATGGTCCGTTGCTGGACGTGTTCGTCCTGGACATGCGCACCTACCGCAACGCGAACTCGCGCGACGACCAGACCACCGACCCGCAGGGCATCCTCGGACGGGAGCAGCTGGAGTGGCTCAAGCGCGAGCTGGCCCGCTCGCGGGCGGTGTGGAAGGTGATCGCCTCCGACATGCCGATCGGACTGGTCGTCCCGGACGCGCCGAACATCGAGGCCGTCGCCCAGGGCGACCCCGGCGAGCCGCTCGGCCGCGAGCTGCAGATCGCCGAACTGCTGCGGTTCGTCAAGCACCGGCGGATCACGGGCACGGTGTGGCTGACGGCCGATGTGCACCACACCTCGGCGCAGCACTACCAGCCGTCGAAGGCCGCCTTCACGGACTTCGAGCCGTTCTGGGAGTTCGTCTCGGGTCCGCTCAACGCGGGCGCCTTCCCGGCGAACGCGCTGGACGGCACCTTCGGCCCGGACCGCGTGTTCGTGAAGGCGCCGGCGACCGCCAACGTGTCCCCCGCCGGTGGCTACCAGTTCTTCGGCGAGGTCGACATCGACGGCCCCAGCGGCGAACTGACGGTACGTCTGCGGGAGCAGGACGGCACCGTGCTGTTCACCCAGACCCTCCAGCCTGGCCTGGTCGGCCAGTAGGTACAGAACTCAACGTTTGAAGCGTCGATAAAGGGGGCACACTGCCCCCTTTACCCAGCGGTCACAATGCGTTCGCGATCACGCAACACCGTTCCGTCACAGTGGGTGCATGACGCGAGAAGTGACCCACATGACGCACGTCAAGGCCGACTGCCGCCCCGCCACCTCGTGGCAGCGGGTCGCGGCGGCGTTCCACGCCTGGCGAACACGACGCCAGGAACACGCGCCGCCCACGAGTGATACCGAGTCCCCGGCACCGGAGTCGGTGCCGGGGGCGAACACCCTGTGGCGGATGCGGACCACGGTTCAGGAGGAACCGGGGTCACTGGCGGCGCTGTGCGGCGCCCTGGCCGGGCAGCGCGTCGACATCCTGAGCCTGCAGACGCACCCGCTGGCCGAAGGCACGGTCGACGAGTTCCTGCTGCGTGGCCCGGACGGCCTGCCGGCCTCCGCGATCACCACGGCCGTCGCATCGGCCGGTGGCGCCGACACCTGGATCGAGCGGGCCGACGCCCATGACCTGGTGGACGCGCCGACCCGGGTCCTCGGGCTCGCCGCCCGCACTGCCCTGGACTCGGCGGAACTGCCGCTGGCCCTGCGTCAGTTGCTGGGGCGGTGCACGATCCGGTCCCTGCCCGCGCCGGCCGGCGGCCGGGCGCCGGAGAGCCTCGCCGTCGAGGGGGCCCTCGACGACACGGTGATGCGGCTGCGCGCCCCGGAAGGCGGAGTGGTCATCGTGGAACGGCCGTATCTACCGTTCACACCGACCGAGTTCGCCCGGGCGAGGGCTCTGGTGGAGCTGGACGCCCGGCTCGGACCGCGCCTGCCGCACGGACGGGACGTGTTCACGCTCGCCGAGGGCAGCGACATCACGGTGCGGCGGGCCGACACACGCGACCTCGAAGCGGCCCGGGCGATGCACGATCGGTGCTCGCCGCGCACGCTGAAGCTGCGCTATCACGGGCCCGTCGGTGACGCCGACCGGTATCTCAACCACCTGCTCAGTCCGCGCTACGGCCGCACGCTCGCCGTGCAGACGGCCTCCGGGCGGATCGTCGGGCTCGGTCACCTCCTGTGGGACGGGGACGAGACGGAGGTCGCGCTGCTCGTCGAGGACGCCTGGCAGCGGCGGGGGGTCGGGGCGGAGTTGCTGTCCCGGCTGGTGGCGATGGCAGTCGAGGCCGGTTGCTCGAGTGTGTATGCCGTGACGCAGGCGTCCAACACGGGGATGGTCGCCGCCATGCGGGGGCTGGGGCTTCCCCTCGACTACCAGGTCGAGGAGGGGACGCTGGTCATCACGGCGCGGCTGGGTGAGGCGGTCGTGAGGAGTGCGGAGGAGCTGGGGAGCGCCTCCGCGTCATAGGGGCGGGCGTCAGTGGGCGGCCGCGGGTTCGTTGTGGCTTGTCGCGCGGTTCCCCGCGCCCCTTTCGGGGCGCCCGAGCGCCTGGTCGAGATCCGACCACAGGTCGTCCACGTCCTCCAGGCCCACCGACATGCGCAGCAGCCGGTCGCTCACGCCGGCCCCCCTGCGGTCGTCCGCGTCCACGATGCGATGGCTGATGGAGGCCGGATGCTGGATGAGGGTGTCGACGCTGCCGAGGCTCACCGCCGGGGTGATCAGGCGTACCGCGCCGATCACCTCGTGCGGGTCGCCGTGCACCTCGAAGGCGACCATCGCGCCGCCGATGCGCGGGTAGTGCACCCGCGCGATCCGCGGGTCGACGGCGAGGCTGCGGGCAAGTTCGGCCGCCGTGGCGGAGGCCGCCCGGACCCGGACGGGAAGGGTGGACAGGCCGCGCAGCAGCAGGTAGCCGGCCAGCGGGTGCAGGACTCCGCCGGTGGCGAACCGCACCTGGCGCAGCCGGCCCGCGAACTCCTCGTCGCACGCGACCACGCCCGCCAGGACGTCGCCGTGGCCGCCGAGGTACTTGGTGGCGCTGTGCAGGACCAGCCGGGCACCGTGCACGGCGGGGCGCTGGAGGACCGGCGTGGCGAAGGTGTTGTCCACCAGCAGCGGCACCGAGCCGCAGGCGTGTGCGACGGCCCGCAGGTCGACCTCGGCGAGCGTCGGGTTGGCCGGGGACTCGACCAGGACCAGTCCGGTGTCCGGGCGCAGGGCGTCGGCGACGCCGGCCGGGTCGGTCCAGGTCACCTCCGTGCCCAGGAGCCCGGCGGTCAGCAGGTGGTCGCTGCAGCCGTAGAGGGGGCGTACGGCGACGACGTGCCGCAGGCCCATGGAGCCGCGGACGAGCAGGACGGCGCTGAGTGCGGCCATGCCGCTCGCGAAGGCGACCGCCGCCTCGGTGCCCTCGAGGCGGGCCAGGGCGGTCTCGAAGCGGGCGACGGTCGGGTTGCCGAGCCGCCCGTAGACGGGCGGGCCGTCCGGCTCGGCGCCGGTGGTGGCGAAGGCGTCGATGCGGGCCGCCTCGCCACGGCTGTCGTACGAGGGGTAGGTGGTGGACAGGTCGATCGGCGGGGCGTGCAGCCCCTGCCGGGCGAGGTCGTCCCGCCCGGCGTGCACGGCCTCGGTGGCGAGGGCTCGCCGTGCGGTGCGTACGTCGTCGTGGGCGCGCGTGCTCGTTGTGTCCATGTCCATGGTGGGCAAGGGTGAACATCGACCGGGCCGCCGGGTGCGTGTCCCGTGCTACGTTCGGCCGATGGCTGAATCTGTCGTACTGGATCCGGTGGATCTCCATCTGCTGCGGCTGTTGCAGAACGACGCCCGGGCGACGTACCGGGATCTCGCCGCGCAGGTCGGGGTGGCGCCGTCGACCTGTCTGGACCGGGTGACGCGGCTGCGCCGCTCGGGCGTGATCCTCGGGCACCGGCTGGAGCTGGATCCGGCCAAGCTCGGGCGAGGGCTGGAAGCCCTGTTGTCGGTGCAGGTCAGGCCGCATCGGCGGGAGCTGGTGGGGCCGTTCGTGGAACGGATCCGGGCCATGCCGGAGTCGCGGACGGTGTTCCACCTGACCGGTCCCGACGACTATCTGGTCCATGTCGCGGTCGCCGACATGGCCGACCTGCAGCGGCTGGTGCTGGACGAGTTCACGTCGCGGCGGGAGGTGGCGCGGGTGGAGACCCGGCTGATCTTCCAGCAGTGGGAGTGTGGGCCGCTGCTGCCGCCTTCGCCCTCGGCTCAATCCGCGTGACGTGCGCGGTCCGTCGTACGAGGATGGCCGCATGTCTGAGATCAAGAGCCAGCTGCCCCGAGAAGTCGCCGACGCCTACGTCGACGAGCTCGTCGCCCTCGACCCGATCACCGGTACGTTCCTCGGCGACAAGGAGAGTTCGAGCAGGCTGCCCGACACCTCGCCCGCGGGCCAGGAGGCGCTCGCGGAGCTGGCACGCCGGACGCTGGCCCGGCTGGACGAGGCCGAGCGGCTGCCCGGCGCGGACAGTGACATCGAGCGCCGGTGCGCGCGGCTGCTGCGCGAGCGGCTGGGCGCCGAACTCGCGGTGCACGAGGCCGACGAGAGCCTGCGTTCCGTCAGCAACCTGAGCTCGATCGCCCATGCGGTGCGGCAGGTGTTCACCGTGACGCCGGCGCAGTCGGAGGAGGACTGGACGGCGATCGCCGAGCGGCTGCGCGGCGTCCCGGCCGCGCTGGAGGGCTACCGGGAGTCCCTGGCGCTCGGCCTGGAGCGGAAGCTGTACGCCGGCCCCCGCGCCACCGCCACCTTCGTGACCCAGCTCGGCGAATGGGCCGACGCGGACGGCGAGGGACACGGCTGGTTCGAGCAGTACGCGGCCGCCGGACCCGAGTCCCTGCGGTCCGAGCTGGACGCCGCCGCCCGCTCGGCCACCGAAGCGGTCGTCCGGCTGCGCGACTGGATGCGGGACGTGTACGCCCCGGCGATCGAGGGCGCGCCGGACGTGGTGGGCCGGGAGCGGTACGCGCGCTGGGTGCGCTACTTCAACGGCACGGATCTCGACCTGGACGAGGCGTACGCCTACGGCTGGTCCGAATACCACCGCCTCCTCGGCGAGATGAAGACCGAGGCCGAGAAGATCCTCCCGGGCGCCGGCACGCCGTGGGAGGCACTGGCCCACCTCGACGCGCAGGGCACGCACATCGAGGGCGTCGACGAGGTCCGCGACTGGCTGCAGAGCCTCATGGACGAGGCGATGGACGCGCTCGACGGCACCCACTTCGACCTGGCCGAGCGGGTGCGCCGGGTGGAGTCACGCATCGCCCCTCCGGGCAGCGCCGCGGCCCCCTACTACACGCCGCCGTCGGACGACTTCTCCCGTCCGGGCTGCACCTGGCTGCCCACCATGGGCGAGACGCGCTTCCCGGTCTACGACCTGGTGTCGACCTGGTACCACGAGGGCGTCCCCGGCCACCACCTCCAGCTGGCCCAGTGGAAGCACGTGGCGGAGAACCTCTCCCGCTACCAGGCGAGCGTCGGCATGGTGAGCGCCAACGCCGAGGGCTGGGCGCTGTACGCGGAGCGGCTGATGGACGAACTGGGCTTCCTGACCGACCCGGAGCGCCGGCTCGGCTACCTGGACGCGCAGATGATGCGGGCCGTGCGCGTCATCATCGACATCGGCATGCACCTGGAACTGACGATCCCGGACGACTCGCCCTTCCACCCCGGCGAGCGCTGGACGGCAGAGCTGGCACAGGAGTTCTTCGGCTCGCACAGCAGCCGGCCGGCCGACTTCGTGGAGAGCGAGCTGACCCGCTACCTGTCCATGCCGGGCCAGGCCATCGGCTACAAGCTCGGCGAGCGGGCCTGGCTGCTGGGCCGCGAGAACGCCCGCAAGCGGCACGGCGACGCCTTCGACCCGAAGGCCTGGCACATGGCGGCGCTGTCGCAGGGGTCGCTGGGTCTGGACGATCTGGTGGACGAACTGTCGCAGTTGTAGGCGCGCCTGCGGGGTGTCGCTATCGCGGCGCCAGGAGGCGCAGTTCGATCAGGTCCAGCCAGGTCTCCGGGCCCGGCTGGACCCTCGCCGTGCGGACCGCGTATCTGCCGGGTTCCAGGGCCACCCGGACCTGGTCGGTGTCCGCGAGGCCCGTCCCGGGCCACGCCGCGTCGAACAGGAGCACCGTCCCCGGCACCTCCCAGCGCACCTCCGCCTCCCACTCCGCGCAGCCGACCGCCGACGGCACGCTCGCCAGCAGTTCGTCCTCGGAGTCGCCTGCGCACCAGCGGACGAACATGCCGTGGTCGGGCAGATAGGCGGTCGCGGCGGGCTCGTCACCCAGGACCAGCGCGGTGCAGTCGCCGACCGGGAGGAGTCCGATCTGGCCGTCCACCTCGCAGGCCCGGTCGTAGTCCGAGGCCGTCTCCTCGCCGTCGGCGCCCGCCCAGAACGGCAGGACGGTCTCCGGTACCGCTATCAGCGGCCCCCCGCCCGACTCCACCCACTCCACAGCGCCCGGCTCCGCGTATCGCACCATGGCGCAAGAACCTACAGGGCTGACTCGCGGCAAAGGATCAGGGGTTCAGCAGCCGCAGTCGTCCGCGCGCACGGGGGCCGTCAGCGGGTCCGGGGCCCGCCGCTCGCGCCCCTGCCAGGTCTCGAACTCCAGTCCCTCGCGCACCCAGTACTCGAAGCCGCCGAGCATCTCCTTGACCTGGTAGCCGAGTTCGGCGAGGGCCAGGGCGGCGCGGGCGGCACCGTTGCAGCCGGGCCCCCAGCAGTACGTCACGACCGGCACCGTCCGGTCGAGGAACTGCCCGGCCCGCTCGGGGACGAGCGCGGTCGGCAAGTGGAGCGCGCCGGGGATGTGGCCCTGGTCCCAGGCCGCGGTGGAGCGTGTGTCGACGAGGACGAAGCCGGGGTCGCCGCCGGAGCCCAGCGCGGCGGCGACGTCGGACACGTCGGTGTGGAAGGCGAGACCGGCGCGGAAGTGGGCGGCGGCCTCGGCCGGAGCGGCGGGGGCGACGCGCAGGACGGGGTTCACGGTGGTCGTCATGCGGAAAAACTACGGCCGCCCGGCCCACCACTGAAGTGACGATCCCCGGCACTCCGCTTGATCCGCCGGGGATTCCCCTGCTATGCCTCCGCAATGACCGAGTATTCCCCGGACGCCACCGACTGGCGCATCCTGGACGTCCTCCAGCGGGAGGGCCGGGCCAGTTTCGCCGAGCTGGCCCGTGCCGTGTCCATGTCGGCGAGCGCGGTGACCGAGCGGGTGCGCCGCCTGGAGGAGGCCGGGGTCATCCAGGGCTACGCGGCGGTGGTCGACCCCGAGCGGCTGGGCCTGCCGATCCTGGCGTTCGTGCGTCTGAGGTACCCGAACGGCAACTACAAGCCCTTCCACGACCTGGTCGCCGTCACGCCCGAGATCCTGGAGGCGCACCACGTCACGGGCGACGACTGTTTCGTCATCAAGGTGACGGCCCGCTCGATGCGCCACTTGGAGGAGGTGTCGGGGAGGATCGGGGCGCTGGGCTCGGTGACCACGAGCGTGGTGTACTCCTCGCCCCTCCCCCGGCGCCCCCTGGGTCGCTGACCTCAGCCGGCGCCGCGCTGCCGCAGCGTCGACCCGGACCGGCCCTTCACCACCTCGAGCTGGGCGTGGATCCGCCGCCGCAGGTCGGCGACATGGCTGACGATGCCGACGCTGCGGTCGCGTTCGCGCAGGGAGTCGAGCACGTCGAGGACCTCGTCCAGGGTCTGGTCGTCGAGGCTGCCGAAGCCCTCGTCGATGAACAGCGTGTCCAGCCGCACCCCGCCCGCCTCGTCCGTGACGACGTCCGCGAGGCCGAGGGCCAGGGCGAGCGAGGCGAAGAACGTCTCGCCGCCCGAGAGCGTCGCCGTGTCGCGTTCGCGGCCGGTCCAGGCGTCGACCACGTGCAGTCCGAGTCCGCTGCGGCCGCGCCCGGTGCGGTCGTCGGAGTGGACGAGGGTGTAGCGGCCGGACGACATGCGGCGCAGCCGTACGGTCGCGGCGGCGGCGACCTGCTCCAGCCGGGCCGCCAGGACGTACGACTCCAGACGCATCCGGCGTTCGTTGTCCGCCGAGGTGCCAGCGGCGAGGCCGGCCATCCGGGCGACCCGGTCGTACTCCGCACGCAGTGGCGCCAGCCGGCGTACGGAGGCGGTCGCCCGGGCGGAGAGCCGGTCGAGGTCGGCGCAGCGCCGTTCGGCGGCGTCATGGGCGGAAGCGGCGTCGCGCAGCCGCCGGACCGCTTCGTCGGCTGCCTGCTGCGCCGCGTCCGGGTCGGTCCGCGGCTCGCGGGCCGCCGCGGCCGTGTCGGCCTCGGCGAGGACGGCCCGCACGGCGGCCTCCTCGTGCTGCCAGGCGTCCAGGCGGCGTTGCAGCTCGCGGTGGGCGGCGTTGTCGAGGAGGGCGTCGGCCGCGGCCTGCGGGGTCTCGAAGCCGGCCCGGAAGGCGGCGTCGGCGAGCCGGGCGTCCGCGTCCTTCAGCCGCTGGGCGGTGTCCTCGGCCACGCGGGCGGCGTCGGCGGCGTCCGTGAGGAGCGCGGCCCGCCGCTCCAGCTTCGCGGCCCGCGCGGCGACGCTGTCCAGGGCGCCGCGTGCCCGGTCCAGCTCCTCCTCCAGCGCGGCCCGTTCGCGATCCAGCCGCTCCCGGTGACCGACCCGGGAGGCGGTCCGCACGGCGGTCTCCTGCCGGGCGGCGAGGCGTCGTTCGTGCTCCTGCCCGGCCTGCCGCAGCCGCTCCTGCGCGGCGTGCAGCTCGGCGGCGGCACTGCGGGCCTGCGTGTACCGCTCCTCCAACTCGGCTGCTTCCTGGGCAAGTTGTCCGGTGGGGCTGTCACCGGCCTCCGCGGTGGCCGCGGCGAGGGCCTCCCGTACGACGGCGAGGCGCCGTTCGTCATCGGCGCGCTGCTCGTCGGCGTGCTGGTAGGCGGTGAGGGCGTGCTCCTCCGCCTCGCGGTCCACGTGCCCGGCGATCTTTCGGGCTGGGGCGGGGTGTTCGGTGGCGCCGCAGACGGCGCAGGGTTCGCCGTCGGTGAGGTTCGCGGCCAGTTCGGCGGCGATGCCGTTCAGGCGCTGCTCCTTGAGGTCGAGCCAGTGCTGCTTGGCCCGCAGCGTCTCGTCCTGCGCCGCGCGGACCCGGTCGACCGCCCGGTCCGTGTCCTGGGCGAGCTGGTCGCGCATGCGGGCCGCCCGCAGGCGCTGCTGCGCGGGCTCACGCCGTACGGCGAGCTGCTCGGCGAGGGCGGCGGCCTGCTGCGCGGAGTCGACGCGGGTCTGGAGTGCGGTGCGCCGCTCCTCCCAGCCGTCGAGCCAGGCCTCCGCCTCCTGCAGCAGATCGGCGTCGGCGCGTTCCTGGCGGTCCAGGCCGGCGCGCTCGTCGAGGAGTTCGGCCAGTCGTCGCTCGGCACGGCGGGCCGAGTCGAGCCCGCCCAGTTCCTCGGCGGCCCGGCGTGCGGCGGCGGCGAGCCCGGCCGCGCCCGCGTCGGCGAAGGTCTCCGGCAGCAGGGCACGCGCGCGTGCCTCGGCGGCGGCTGCCCGGCGGTGTTCGGCTTCGGAGGCTTCCCGCAGGTCCAGGGCGGGCGCGACGGCTTCGGCCTTGCGGGCCCGTTCCATGAGGGCCCGGGCCTCCCGGTAGGCCTCGGCTCCCTGCTCCAGGCGCGCCGCTCGTTCGCGTGCCTCGTCGAACCGCCGCTGCAGCCGGGCCAGTTCGCGTACCTCGTCCAGGGCGCGGCCGGCGGCGGCCTGCGCGGACTCGGCCGCGGTGAGCGTGCACGAGGCGACACTGAGCTGCTCGCGGGCGGTGCTGCGGGCGACCGCGGCGGCGCTCAGCACGGCCTCGGCGAGGCCCGGTTCGCCCGGGGCGAGTTCGGGCAGCTGCATGGCGTCGTCCGCGGCCTGCTGCATGCGGTGGGCGTCGGCCAGCAGTTCCGCGTCACCGTCCCGCACCTGGGCCTCGGTGGTGCGGCGCCGCTCGGCGAGGCGCTTCTCGACGTCGGCGAAGCGGCGGGTGTCGAACAGGCGGCCCAGCAGCTTGCCGCGGGCCTCGGCGTCGGCGCGCAGGAACCGGGCGAAGTCGCCCTGGGGCAGCAGCACGACCTGGCAGAACTGTTCCCGGCTCATGCCGAGCAGCTGGGTGATCTCCTCGCCGATCTCCTGGTGCGAGCGGCTGAGGTCCTTCCAGGCGCCGGCCGTCGCGTCGTACTCGCGCAGCCAGGTCTGGGCCTTGTCCAGGGTCGTGCCGGTGCCGCGTTTCTTGGGGCGCTCCCAGGGCGGCTGGCGGGTGACCTCCAGGCGGCGCCCGGCGACGGTGAGGTCGAGGGTGACCTCGGTGCGGGTCGCGGGCGCCGCGTGGTCGCTGCGCAGGGCCGTGCCCTGGCCGCCGCCCTGCCGGGCACCCGGCACCGAGCCGTAGAGGGCGTAGCAGACGGCGTCGAGGACGGATGTCTTGCCCGCGCCGGTGGGTCCGTGCAGCAGGAACAGCCCTGCCGCCGACAGCTCGTCGAAGTCGACGGTCTGTGTGCCCCCGAAGGGGCCGAAGGCGGTGACCGCGAGCCGGTGGAGCCTCACCGGGCCACCTCCCGTACGGTCTCGTCCGCCCGTACCGCGTCGAACGCGTCCCGCAGCACACCCTGTTCGTGCGGGTCGGGTCCGGCGCCGCGCACATGGGCGACGAAGTCCTCGGCGATCTGCTGGTCGCTGCGCCCGGCCAGACGCCGGGCGTACGACACCTCGGACTCGTCCTCGTCGCGGTCGGGGTCGAAGACGAGGCTGAGCGTGTGCGGGAAGCGTGCGGTGAGCCGGGCCATCGGGTCGGCGGGGCGGACGGGGTCGGTGAGGGTCGCCTCGACCCAGGCTTCCTCGTGGCGTGTCAGGTCCGCGTCGGCGAGCAGGTCCTCCAGCGTGCCCCGGATCCGGGCGAGGGCGCGGGGCACCGGGCAGTCGACGCGCTCGGCGTCGACGGAGCCGTCCGCGGCCAGGTCGACCAGCCACATGCTCTTGCGGTGGGCGGCCTCGGAGAAGGAGTAGGGCAGCGGTGAACCGGAGTAGCGGACGCGGTCGGTGAGGGTCTGGCAGCCGTGCAGATGCCCGAGCGCCACGTAGTCGACGCCGTCGAACACCCCGGCCGGGACCGCGGCGACGCCGCCGACGGTGATGTCCCGCTCGCTGTCGCTGGGTTCGCCACCGGTGACGAAGGCGTGCGCGAGGACGACGGAGCGGGTGCCGGGCGGGCGCGCGGCGAGGTCGGCGCGGACCCGGTCCATCGCGGCGGCGAGAACGGCCTCGTGCCCGGCCCTGTCCACCCCGAACTCGTCCTTGACCAGGGCCGGTTCAAGGTAGGGCAGCCCGTAGAAGGCGACGTCGCCGTGGGCGTCGCGAAGCATGACCGGAGTGCCGGCCGCCGCGGGTTCTGTCCGGAGATGGATGCCGGCCCGCCCGATGAGCCCCGCCCCGACGCCCAGCCGGCGGGCCGAGTCGTGGTTGCCGGAGATCATCACCGTCGGCACGCCGAGGTCGGCGAGGCGGTGCAGGGCGTCGTCGAACAGCTCGACCGCGGCGAGCGGCGGCACCGCCCGGTCGTAGACGTCCCCGGACACGACCACCGCGTCCACGGCACGCTCCCGCACCGTCGTGACGAGGTGGCCGATGAACTCGGCTTGGGCGTCGAGCATGTTCACCCGGTGGAAGGCCCGGCCGAGATGCCAGTCGGAGGTGTGCAGCAGCCTCAAGACGCCGCTCCGACCTGCATGTCTCCCCCTGCTGTTCGTTCGTCGGCGACGCGAGCCCGTTCAGCTCGCTGTCAGCCCACCACGCTAACGCCTGTGCGCACGTGGTCCACCACGAACCCCGGAGCGCACACCTGTGCGGCGGCAATTCGGCGAAAATGTCCGCAACTGTGGTGTGAAGCAGGTCATTCCGGGCGGTGCTGTGCCCCTGGCCATCGGGATGCCTCAGGCGTCCCCGTACGCCTCCCCACCCGTTTCGAAACCGGCCGTCCCGGCGGTCGCGTCGGCGAGCCAGGACCGGAAAGCGTCCACGTCGGCGTCCGGGAGGGCGATCTCGATCGTGACCGCCTCCCCGTAGTGCACGTCCCGGACATCGCGCCCCGTGGTGCGCAGGTCGTTCTCGAGCTTGCCGGCCCGCTGGTGGTCGACGGTGACCGTGGCCAGCCGGAACCTGCGGCGGGTGCGGGTGCCGAGGGCGTCCAGGGCCTCGCCGACCGCTCCGCCGTACGCCCGGATGAGCCCGCCCGCTCCGAGTTTGACCCCGCCGAAGTAGCGGGTGACGACGGCGACGACGTACCGCATGTCGCGGCGCAGCAGCATCTGGAGCATGGGGACGCCCGCGGTGCCGCCGGGTTCGCCGTCGTCGCTCGCCTTCTGGACGGAGGCGTCGGCGCCGATGACGTAGGCCCAGCAGTTGTGGGAGGCGTCCGCGTGCTCCTTGCGGACCGAGGCGATGAAGTCCTGAGCCTCCTGCTCGGTGGCCGCCGGGGCGAGGGCGCACAGGAAGCGGGAGCGGCCGACCTCGGTCTCGTGCACACCGGCACCGGCCACCGTGCGGTATTCGTCCTGCATCCGGCCAGCCTAATCCCGTGGTCGGGAGCGTCCCGACGGGGCGGCTGCCTCTCGGGGGCCCGGGCAAGCGGGTCCGCGCCACCTCAGGTCGGCCGGACCCGCCGAGACCTCCGCTACGAGTGGGCCACGACCTCGCCGGCCGTGACCTGGGGCGGATTTGGCAGCAGCTCGGCGAGCCGGTCCCGAACGAAGCCGCCCGCCCTCTCGGTCGACTCCTCGGCGCCGGCCCGGTCCTCGAAGATCCCGGTCGACACCATCACCCCGCCGCCGGCATCGACGAAGTAGTAGGCCACGAGCCCCTGGACCTGGCGGACGAGCGGCAGGAACTCCTCGTTCACCCGGCGACCCGCCTCAGCCGGGTCGGTCACGCCTTCGTACCGCCGGATCACTGCGTGCATGACTGGTCTCCTCATAGGTCGGCAAGGACGTTCGACTCAGACGCCATACCCGCCGCGGAACGTGTGCGCAGCGCCGGCCCGGCGCACATCACCGGAAAGGCCCCATGCCCTTGCGGGGGCCCGGGTCAGTGCTTCGCGCCCCGGGGCACGGTCACGGACGTGAGGAGCGCGGCGCCGGGGGCCAGCGCCTGCCAGGTCGTGCCGTGCCAGGACAGGACGGCGATCGCAGAGGTGGGGAATTTCGTGCGGACCTGCTCCAGGGTGTCGTCGAGGCCGTCGCCGGCGAGGGCCAGGACCAATTCCTCCAGCCCCGGGTTGTGCCCGATCAGCAGCAGCGTCTCCACCTCCGCGGGCACCTCGTGCACCACGGCCAGCAGGCCGGACGGGCCGGCGGCGTACAGGCGCCGGTCGTGCCGGACCGGCGGGGGCGTGCCCCACTCGGCCGCGGCCAGGTCCCAGGTCCGGCGGGCGCGGACGGCGGTGGAGCACAACGCGAGGTCCGGCAGGAGGTCGGCGTCGGCCAGGGCCCGTCCCGCCGCGGGGGCGTCCCGGCGGCCGCGCGGGGCGAGGGGGCGTTCGTGGTCGGCGACGTCCAGGGGCCAGGCCGACTTGGCGTGCCGCAGCACGATCAGGCGGCGCAGTGGCCCGGCGCCGCTGCGGGCGATCATGAAGGCGATCCCAGGTCGCCGGTGAGGTCGAGGCCGAGGAGCCGGTCGGCGTAGGCGTATGTCTCGAAGCGGGCGCCGTCCGCCAGCTCCGGCTCGGTCTCGACCTGGCGCAGGACCTCCAGCACCCGCGGCACGTCCAGATCGTCGTCCCAGGCTTCGCGCAGCCGCTCCCGTACGCCGTCGGGGACGGGCCGCGAGGGCTGTCGCGCCCAGCGGGCGACCGCGGCGCGCCAGCGGGCGAGGGTGGCGCCGGCGTCGTCGAGTCCGGCGGGCTCCAGCCTGATCGGGGCGCTGTGGTGCCGGGCGATCAGGGCGAGGCGCAGGGCGGCGGGGTCGCTGTGGTCCGGCGGGCCCGGCTCGGCCGGTGCGACGGCGATCCGCACCCCGTCGGGCACCGCCTCGCCCTCGGCGGCGACATGGACGACCTGGGACTCGCCCA
>NZ_JBEOXI010000192.1:0-16138 GCF_040296465.1 Streptomyces sp. NPDC002130 | reverse complement strand
GGTCGGGCCCGGCGGCGCGGTCGGTCCGTGTCAGACGTTGACGCCGAAGTCGGAGGCGATACCGGCCAGGCCCGAGGCGTAGCCCTGGCCGACCGCGCGGAACTTCCACTCGCTCCCGTGCCGGTAGAGCTCGCCGAAGACCATCGCGGTCTCCGTGGAGGCGTCCTCGGACAGGTCGTAGCGGGCGATCTCCTGACCGCCCGCCTGGTTGACGACCCGGATGAAGGCGTTGCTGACCTGTCCGAAGCTCTGGCCGCGGTTCCCGGCGTCGTGGATCGACACCGGGAACACGATCTTGTCTATGCCGGCGGGCACGGCGGCGAGGTTCACCTTGACGGACTCGTCGTCGCCCTCGCCCTCACCGGTGAGGTTGTCGCCGGTGTGCTCGACCGAACCGTCCGGGCTCTTGAGGTTGTTGTAGAAGACGAAGTGCTGGTCCGAGGGGACCTTGCCGGAGGCGTCGAGGAGCAGGGCTGAGGCGTCGAGGTCGTAGTCGACGCCCGTCGTCGTGCGCACGTCCCAGCCCAGTCCGACCAGGACGGCGGTGAGACCCGGCGCCTCCTTGCTGAGCGAGACGTTGCCGCCCTTGGACAGGGAAACTCCCACGGGGTACTCCTTCTTGAGCGCTTGACGTGTGCGGTGTGGATGCCACTCTGAAATCTACAACACTGTAGAAGTAGATGGGGTCGGGCCGGCGGATCTATACGATGGCCGCAAGGGCAACGCAGGGCGGCGTAACGGAGGCAGGGCGGTGACGGATCCCGGGCAGCGTTCCCGACGGGGACAGGGCGAGCTGGAGGCGCTGGTGCTGTCGGCGCTGCGGGAGGCGGACGGCCCGGCCACGGCCGGGTGGGTGCAGGAACGCCTCGGCGGTGACCTCGCGTACACGACGGTGATCACGATCCTGACCCGGCTGCTGGGCAAGGGCGCGGTCACCCGGGAGCGGGTCGGCCGGTCCTTCGCCTGGACACCGGCCTCGGACCAGGCGGGTCTGGCCGCCCGCAAGATGCGCAAGGTGCTGGACGGCGAGAGCGACCGCGGGGCCGTGCTGGCCAGCTTCGTCACCGGCCTCGGCCCGGACGAGGAGCGGCTGCTGCGTGACCTGCTCGATCAGGCCCAGGGCGAAGGGGACGACTGAAGCCTCATGGGGGTTTTCGTCTTTCTGCCACTCGTCCTGCCGCTCACGGCATGGCCGGTGGCGCGCCTGGCCGAACAGCATCTGCATCCGCGCACCGCGACCCGGCTGCTGACGGTGCTGGCCGTGGTGCTGGCGCTGTGCAGCACGGTGTGTCTGGCGCTGGTGATGGTGGTCGGCACCGCCCAGCTGCCCGGCAATCCGCTGCCGGACGGCTGGTCCGACCCCGAGGTGCGGGCGGCGGTGCCCCACGACGAGGTCGTGGGCAAGGCCGCGATTCCCGCGCTGTGCGCGGTGGTCGTCGCCTGCGCCCGGACGGTGCGGCGGCACGGGCGGGTACGCCGCCGGGCGCACCTGGCTCTGGCCGGGCTGCGGGGGACGGAGGTGGCGGTGCTGCCCGACGCCGAGCCCTACGCGTACGCGCTGCCGCCCGGAGGCCGCCGTGGTGGTGCTGTGCCGCGTGCCGGCGGCCGGGGCCCGCGCCGGGGGCGTGGCCGTGTCGTGGTGACCACGGCCCTGCTGGAGCGGCTGCGGCCGGCCGAGCGGCGGGCTCTGTTCGCCCATGAGCGGGCGCACCTCGCCGCACGCCACGACCGCTTCCTGCTCGCCGTGCAATTGGCGGCCCGCGCCAACCCGTTCCTGTGGCCGCTGCGCACCGCCGTGGCGTACACGGCGGAGCGGTGGGCGGACGAGGAGGCGGCCCGGGCGATCGGCAGCCGGCGCACGGTGGCGCGGGCGATCGGCACGGCCGCACTCGTCTCGCGGGGCACCCCGCATCCCACCCTCGCCTCACTCGCCGCCCCCGGACCGGTACCGCGCCGGGTGGCGGCGCTGCTCGGCCCCGCCCCCGCCGTGCGTCACTGGCCCCCGGCGTTCACGGCGGTCGGACTGGCGGCGTGGGGCGCGGCCGCGGGCACGGCCGCCTCGGCGATGTCGTCCGCCAACTCGGCGGTGACGATGGTCCTCATCCTGCACGCTGCGACACCGCTCTGAGGGGCCCGGGGCGCGACACCCCGGTGTCAGCCCTCGTCTTCCTCGTCGCCCTCGAAGAAGTCCCCGACCTCGTCGACGACTTCGCCCGCGACCATGCCGCCGACGACTCCGACCGCGAGTCCGGCCGCACCGGCGGCGACGGCCGTGCCCATGCCGGGGCCCGAGCGGCGGCCGTCGTGGTGACCTCCCGTGTGCCCGTGGTCGCCCGGGCCGAAGGGGGCGGGGGCGCCGTGGTGCATGGGCGAGCCGTAGCCGGCGGGGGTGGCGTGCGACGCCCGGTGCTCGGCGAGTTGCCGCATCCAGCCGTCGACGATCGAGGCCCAGTCCTGTTGTCCCACTGCCTCGTGGGAGACCGTGAACCGGGTGAGCGCGTCGTGGCCGGACGACAGGAAGCCGCCCCGCTTGTCCGCCTCCAGCACCACCTCCACGCCGCCCGGGTTCGCCAGGAACGTCAGCTCGATCTCGTTGATCCGCTGCGCGTACTGCGGAGCGGGGAGGAGCTCGATCTCCTGGTAGAAGGGCAGTCGCTGGCCCGTACCGCCGATGCGCCCGTACTCGAGGTCGGCCGACCTGAAACCGAACCCGAGTCCGCCGAGCGCTTCCAGTACGGCCTCCTGCGCGGGCAGCGGCGAGACGTTCAGCTGGTCCAGGTCGCCCTTGTCCTTCGCGCCCGCCACCGACAGCTCGGTGCGCACCCCGAGGACCACACCCAGGCTCTGCCCGTGCAGTTCGGTCACCGGCGTCTCCCACGGCAGGACCACGCTGAACGGCACGCTGCGCTGCTCGCCCTCCGCGAGCCGGAAGCCGCCCCCGACGGTGAACCGGTCGAAGGCCACGACGCCCTCGCTCTCACCGCCCTGGTGCTCCGCCTCGACCCGGGCCACCAGCTCCAGGGTGATGTGCTCGATCTCGAAGTCGGCCTTGCCGCCCGCGAGGTGGACCTGACCGGTGAGGGTGCCGCCGGGCCGGACGGGAGCGGGGTCGAGAATCGTGTCGACCGTGGGGCCGCCGACACCGAGCGCGCCGAGCAGTCGTTTGAACACCATGGTGGCGTCCACTCCTTCATGTGCGTGTGCTGTCTTCTACAAGCTTGTAGAAGCATAGGGGGTGCGGACGGCGGGAGACCGCGGTGTGGGTGCCCGTCGGCCGGGATTGGCTGAAAAGGGATCACCTCCGGACGCGACGGTGCCGCAGCCCGCCGTGGTGGCGGGCTGCGGCACCGGATGCATCCGTCACCGCACGACTCAGCCCACGACGCGGCCCAGCTCGATCCGGTCGATGTTCGGCGCCCAGGCGGTGGTGTTGCCGAACGTCACCTTGTTCGGTCCCTTCGCCAGATCGACCGGGACACCGACCGTCCAGTAGTCGTCCTGACTCCAGGTGTTCTTGAAGGTGACCTTCCGGGCCGCGGCGTCCCCGACCTCGATGTCCGCCGTACGGGACATGATGTCCGTGTTGTAGGCGTGGCCGTTGTCCCGGCGGTCGTTGTGGGCGTAGTGGACGACCAGCACGTACCGGCCGGACCTTGGGGCGTCCACCGTGAACTCGGCGGTGCTGGAGGGGCTGTTGCCCAGCCCGCCGATGTACGAGCCCGCGGAGGCGTGCGGGGAGTCGACGAGCTTCGCGCCGCCCGCGAGCGTGGCCGAGGCGCCCTCGTAGGAGAGGGTGCCCGCGGCCGAGCCGTCGCCCGAGACGTCGAGGGAGCGGACGGCGGCGTGGCCCGACGTCATCGCGACCCGGTTGTTGCCCGCGACGAGGTACAGCCGCAGCGGGCGGCCGGGCGCCGCCGTGACGGTCGCGCCGTGCAGGGCGAGCTTCACCGCGGCCGAGGTCCGCGGGGTGACCGTGTAGTAGCCGTCGCGCGGGGCGTAGACGTCGAAGACGGCCCTGTCACCCCGGCGCAGCACCAGGGCGCCCGTGCCCACGCCGGCCGAGGACGTGTAGTCGTAGGACGGCTTGCCGCTGATGTCCGCCAGGGTGGCCTCGTACGACGCGGAGGCCGCGCCCGTGCGGGCCGTCAGGTCGATCCTGTCGAGCGTGACCTCGGCGTCGCCCTTGGCCAGCACCAACCGGTGCGTTCCCGCCTTCAGTCGTACTCCGACGTCCTTCTTGGCGCGGTAGGTCCAGTTCTCGGTCGAGGCGTAGGTGACCGTCACCGGGTCGGCGCCGTCGACGGTCAGCTTCTGCGTGGCCGGGCCGCCGGACTGGTTGCCGTAGAGGATCGCCAGGTCGTAGGTGCCGTCCTTCGGGACGTTCACCGTGAACGCGACCTGGCTGCCGGGCTGGTTGAGGGAACCGACGTCCTTGGTGCCGGAGGCCGCGTAGCCGTTGGCGTTGTTCACCGTGCCCTGGGTGTAGACCCTGCCGTCGGTGATGGCCGCGTCCTCGGCCTCGTACGACGCCGACCACGGGACGGAGACCGCGGACGGGCTGCCTGCGCCGCCGGGTGTGAGGACGATCCGGTACGCCGACATCTTGTGCAGGCCGCGCAGCGGGACGGTCGCCGAACCGTCGTCCGCGATCTTCACCTTGGTGCGCGCGAGGACCCGCGGCGCCGCGTGCTGTCCCTCGTACCCCGACCAGGCGGCCTCGGCGACGGTCGCGGTGACCGTACGGCCGAACGCGGACCGCGGGACGTTCTCCACGACCACGTCCGCGTCACCGTCCGCGCCCCCGAGCAGCACCTGGGCCTGGCGGCGGGAGGTGTCCAGGGAGGCCAGGCCCTGGAGGGTGTCGATGGTGTTCGGCCGGGGCGGCGTCACCTTCACGGTGTTCCCGGTCAGACCCGCGTACCAGCGGAACAGCCACCAGCCGCCGTTGGGGATGTTGGTGCGCACCATCTGGCCGCTGAGATTGCCTGCGGCGTCCCAGTACGCCATGTTGGCGTACACCTTGTTGCGCTCGAACATCGACACCCACTGCACGAGCTGCCCGGGCACGGACAGGTCGCGGCGGTTGGCGTACTCGTCGATGTTGATCTTCAGGGGCGCGATGCCCGCCTCGCGCTCCAGCTTGCGGTAGTCGTCGTGGTGGGCCTGGAAGTCGCGCAGGGAGCCGGAGCCGAGCTCGTGCCAGGTCATCACCTGGGGTACGACGTTCTCCCGCTTGGTGAAGGCGAGGAAGTCCTTCAACAGGCGCGTGTGATAGGCGGCTTCGTTGGGTCCGGCGATGCGCGCGTCCGGGTCGATCGCGCGGATCCGCTGGTACACCGTCTTCCAGTCCCCGAAGAACCGGTCGCGGTTCTTCTCGTACTGGGCCTGGTCCTGGACGTCGAGCTTGTACCAGATCTGGTCGGGCTCGTTGAAGGGGATGTAGACGAAGCGGTCGCTGTTCGGGTCGGCCGATATCTCCTTGACGATCTTGTCGACCTTGGGGAGGTAGTCGTCGATGCCGAGGTCCTCGTACGGCCACTTCGCGTAGACGTCCTGCATCATCACGTTGATCTCGCCGCCGCCGGTGCGGAAGAACGACCTGGAGACCGTGAGCGCGTCGCCGTTGGGATGCTGGGCGCCGCCCTCCGGCTTCTGCGAGACGCTGGTGATCTTCAGCGGCTCCATCACGGCGTCACTGGGCACCCCGTCGTCGCTGAGCCCGTACAGGGAGCCGTTGGCGCCGAGCATCACCGGGCCCTCGGACGAGTCGAGGTCGACGGTCAGGCGCTGCGGAGCGGCGGCAGCGGCCGCCGGTCCGGTCGCGGGAAGGGTGGCTGCCATGGCGGCTGCTCCAAGTAGTGCTGCGAACAGGGCGGTTCTGGTGCGGGATCTCGTGGGGGTGGGGGTGATCACGCTGCTGGACCTCCGGTCACTTGACGGCTCCACTGGTGATTCCGGACACGATCTTTCGCCACAGACGGGTCGGTTCAGGAGGCTGGACGCGCGGCTACGGTGCGCACGGGGGTTGTTCAGACACGGGCGGGCGGGGGGCCCGAGCTCTCCCGCACCACCAGTTCCGGTTCGGACACGGGATGCGGGGCGACCGGGGCGGACTCCTCCAGGGCCCCGTGCAGCAGGGCGAAGGCGGCCCGGCCGAGGCCGGTGAAGTCCAGGCGCACGGTGGTCAGCGACGGGGTGAGGAAGGCGGAGTGCGGGGCGTCGTCGAACCCGGCGACGCTGACCTCGCCGGGCACCGGGCGGCCCGTCTCGTGCAGGGCGCGCAGCACGCCGAGAGCGAGGTCGTCGTTGCCGCACAGGATCGCGGTGACGGACGGGTCCCGCGCCAGCTTCAGCGCCGCCGCGTGACCTCCCGCCGGTCCCCAGCCGCTCTGCACCGGGAGGGGTTCCGGGGCGCCCGCCTCCTTCAGCGCCTGCCGCCAGCCGCTGGTGCGAGCGCTGGTGCGGCGGGTGCTGGAGGGGATGGCGACGTAGTGCACGGTCCGGTGGCCGAGGGAGAGCAGATGGCGGGTCGCCTGGTAGGCGGCCTCGCGGTCGTCGGTCCACACCCAGGGGCTCTCGCCGCCGGGCGGGCTCGCCGGGGTCTCGACCACGCCCACGACCGGCACCCCGGCGGGCACGGCTCCCAGCGCCCGCACACCGGCCGGATCGTAGGCGATCACGACGATCCCGCCGCCCGCGTCCGTCGCGCGCTGCACTTCGGCGGCGACGGCCGCGTCCTCGGCGGATTCCAGCACGCCGATGCCGACCGCGTAGGACGCGGCGCGGGCGGACTCCTCGATGCCCTGCAGGATCGAGGCGTAGCCGTAGTGAGTGGTGTTCGAGGTGAGCACGGTCACCGTGCGGGCGCGCCCGCTGGCCAGGGCGAGGGCGGTGGCGTTGCGCCGGAAGCCCAGCTCCTCGATGGCGGCCTGTACCCGCTCCCGGGTGGACGGCCGGACGCTGGGATGACCGTTGATCACCCGCGAGACCGTCTGGTACGAGACCCCGGCGGCCGTGGCGACGTCCCGGATGCTCGCCGGGCGCCTGGTGTGACCGGTCACATTCATGCCGAGAATTGTGATCGGTCACACGTGCACCGTCAAGAGAGGGTAACGAGCGAGTTCGCGGATGCGCAGCACCCCCTACGCAGCCGGCAGCGGAACGACCCGGCGGTCGGCCCTCCCGGCCCTCTCACGCCCGTACGGCGTTCCGCTCCCGCGCCCGATCGCGTGCGTCCCGGCGGAACGCCCACGCCATGTCGGGCTCCATCACCCAGCGGAACACCCGCCGCACCGGCGGGGTGCACAGCACGGTCACGAGCGACGCGGCGACGACCGTCACGAGGATCTCGCCCGCAGGCCGGTGCACCCACGCCGGCTCGTACCAGCCCCAGAACTTGGATCCCTGCGCGACGAAGCCGTGCAGCAGGTAGCCGTAGAGCGTGCCCGCGCCCAGCACCGTGAACCACATGCGGCGGCCGGGCACCCAGGCGAGGAAGCAGGCGACCAGGACCAGCGAGCAGCCGAACGTCACCAGCGTCATCACGGGCCCGTACCAGGACGGTGCGGCCAGTTCCTCGGCACTGTCACGGTGGTAGAACCAGGCCCCGCTCATCCGCGGCACCGCCCAGTAGGCCACGACGAGCGCACCGGCGAAGACCGGCACGGCGAGGATCCGCGCCGCACGGCGCCGCACCAGCTGGAAGTGCTCCGGCCGCAGCAGCAGACCGAGGACGAAGTACGGCAGGAACTGCAGCGTGCGCTGCAGGTCGAGGTCGTTGCCGATGGACGGCGAGAGCGTCGCCAGCATCGCGATGACCAGGGCGACCGGCAGCGGCCACCGCACCCGCTGCCAGATCGGCGTGGTCAGCCGCCAGATGAACAGGGCGATCAGGAACCAGGTCAGGTAGAGGGGGTCCAGCAGGGTCACCGGCCGGTCCGGTTCCTGGTCGGTCCACCGGGTGAACAGGGTGTACGCCGTCTCGAACACGATGTACGGCACCGCGAGCCCGGTGATCAGGCGCCGGATCCGCCCCGGGCTCGCGTCGAAGGAGCGCGAGAAGTAGCCGGAGATCACGATGAACGCCGGCATGTGGAAGGCGTACACGGCCATGTAGAGCGCGGAGGCCGCCCGGCTGCCGTCCCGCAGCGGCTCCCAGGAGTGCCCGATCGCCACCAGCACGATCGCCAGGTACTTCGCGTTGTCGAAGAACGCGTCCCGGCGGCCGGCCGGCTCCGGCACGGGCGGCGTCTTCCGTTCCGTCGCTCCGCTCGGGACCGCGCGGATGCGCAGGGTGTCCTCGCTCATCACGCCTCCCGGGCGGCGTGCGGGGAACCCGGACGGGTGCAGACGCGTCTTGCCGGAGATACGGCGATGGGGTGCCGGTGCGACATCCCCGCCGCCTGACCACTGCGGAGCGACGTAAACCGCTTTCTGCGGGGCTGTAGCGCGGATCACATCGCCGGCGGTGCCGCCGGGCCCGGGGCCGCGGCGGCACCGCCGTACGGGGTCCGGTCAGCTCACGGAGCAGTCGGCGCCGTTCAGGGTGAAGGCCGTCGGGACGGGGTTCGATGTCGACCGGGTGGCCGTGAAGCCGAGGGTGACCGATCCCGACGCGGGGATCGTCGCGGTGTACGAGGCGGCCGCCACGCTCACCGCGGAGCCGCTCTGGGTCGCCGTACCGCCCCAGAGGTTGGTGATGCGCTGGCTGTCCGGGAAGGTCCAGCGCAGTGTCCAGCCGTTGATCGCCGACGTGCCCGTGTTGCGGAGGACGATCTCGCCCTGGAAGCCGCCGGGCCAGCTGCCCGTCACCCGGTAGCCGACGCCGCAGGCCGACGGTGAGCCGCCGGGCGGGGTCGTGACCGTCACCGTGTCCGAGCGGGGCGAGCGGTTGCCGGCGGCGTCGCGGGCGTAGACGGCGAAGGTGTGGGAGGTCGCGGGGGACAGACCGGTGAGAGTGGCGGTGGTCTTCGCGGTGCTGGTGACGGCCGACTCGGAGCCGCCGCTGATCCGCACGACGTCGTAACCGGTGACGCCCGTCGCGTCGGAGGCGGCTGCCCAGGTCAGGGTGGCGGACGAGGAGGTCACGCCGGAGGCGGTGGGGGTGCCGGGGGCCGTCGGGGGAGTGGTGTCGCCTCCGCCGGAGCCGTAGATCGCGGCCTCCTTGGCGGTGGCGGCGATGCCGTTCGCGCCGTTGAAGAGGCGCTGTCCCCAGGAGGTGAGCCGGTCCGGGTCGAAGTTCGTCACCATGTCCAGGTACTCGACGCCGCCGCCGTTGCCGCTCCACGACCAGCCGAGGTAGCCGAGGCGGAGCTGCTGGGCCACCGCCAGGATGGTGTCCTCGTCGGGGTTGCCGTCCGAGTGGTCGTGGCCGAACTCGCCGATGACGATGGGCAGTCGGGCGGTGACGAACCGGTTCAGGTAGTCGGTGATCTCGGCGGCGGTGTCGAAGACGCCGTACATGTGGACCGAGAAGACCGTGTTGGCGTCGGGGTCGGCTGCGAAGACCGAGGCGGCGTTGTCGCGCATCGTGAACGCCCAGTCCTGGCCCCAGTTGGGCGCGTCGACCATGATCGTGTGGTCGAACCCGGCGGCGCGGAGCTTCTGGATCGCGGCCTTGGTGTCGGCCGTCCAGGCCGCGTAGCCGATGTTGCCGTGCGGCTCGTTGCCGATGTTGACGATGACGTAGTCCTCCTGGCCGGCCAGAGCGCTCTTCACGTCGATCCAGTAGTCGGCGGCCCGGGAGAGCGAGACGGCTCCGCTCTGCTCGCCGTAGCCCGTGGTGTCGTGCACCTCCAGGACGCAGATCAGCCGGTTCTGCTTGCACTGGGAGACCACGTTCGCCACGTCGGCGGTGTCGTTGCGGGTCCAGCGGTCGCCGCTGGAGAGCACCACGCGCACGGTGTTGGCGCCCTTGGCCTTGATGTGGGCGAGGGAGCTGATGCGGTCCGGATACCAGGTGTGGGCGTGGTTGACGCCCCGCATCACGAAGTCGTTCCCACCGGCCTCCAGCAGCCGGCCGTTCTGCACCCGGAAGCCGGTGGGCGCGGCCTGGGCCGGCGGGGTGAGAGCGAGGAAGGACAGGAAGAGCGCGAGCAGGGCGGCGGCCACGACGGCCGGGCGTGGAGAGGTGGGGCGGAGTCTCATGACGGCTCCAGAAGTGGGGGTCGAGTGGTACTCGGTGTCGGTCGCGCTGTTGTGCTGAACGGGGTCCTGCCGTCGGGGCACGGGGTGGGTGGGCCCGGTTCGGGTTGGTCAGGTCGGGTGGGCCGAGTTCGGGTTGGTCAGGTCGGGCGGGCCGAGTTCGGTTGGCCCGGTCGGGTCGGTCCCTGCCGGGGCGCTTCCGCCCCGGCGCGGTTGTCATCCGGCGGGTGCCTTCCCGGCGCAGGTGACGGTCGCCGCCGGGGTGCCGGCCGTTGCCGGGGCGGTGGCGACGAAACCGAACGTGGCGCTCGCACCGGGGGCGAGGGCGCCGTTCCACGCCGCGTTGGTGACGGTGGCCGTGCCGTCGGCGGCCGTGGTGAGGGAGCCGTTCCAGAGCTGGGTCAGACGCGCCCCGCCCGCCGGTACGACCGTCGCGGTCCAGCCCGGAACGGCGGAACTCGACGTGTTCGTCACCGTCACCTCACCCTGGTAGCCGCCCTGCCAGGAGGAGACGGCCCGGAAGCGCGCGGTGCATGCGGTGGGGTCCCCGCCGGGGCCACCCGGATCGTCCGGGTCCTGCGGCACTCCGGCGTCCAGGGCCGCCGCCAGCGCGGGGAACCAGCGGGCCGCGATCTTGGCGTCGCCGGAGGCGTTGGGGTGCACACCGTCGTAGGTGTCGGTGGCCGTGCTGAAGCCGGTCCACTGGTCGACCACGGTGACGGGGGAGCGCTCGGTGCCGGTCGCCCGGGCCCAGCCGGGAATGCGCGCGTTGAAGTCGACGACGCGCTGGGCGCAGGCCGCGCAGGTGCCGGGGTTCATGGGGATCAGCTGCGCCACCAGGATCCGCATGTCCGGATTCGAGGCCCTCATCTGCGCCACGAGCTTGGTGTAGGCGGTGAGGATGCGGTCGGGGGCGATGCTGCTCCAGACGTCGTTCGTGCCGAAGTGCATGACAACGATGTCCGGATGCGTGGAGGACAACCGCCCGGGCAGCAGGTTCTGGTCCGCCACGTTGGTGACCAGCTCGCCTCCGTGGCCCTCGTTGTCCCCGTCGTGCGCCTGCCCGCACCCCTGCGGGGGGAGGGTGCCGACGAAGTCGACGTCCGTGTATCCGCTGTCGGCCAGCCGGTTCCACAGCACGGCCCGCCAGCAGCCAGGAGAGCCGGTGATCGAGTCGCCGAGCGGCATGACGCGGACGGGGTCCGCCGCGGGCGCCGCCGACGCGTGGGGTGCGAACGTCATGCCGAGCGGGAGGAGCAGGGCGGCCAGGAGGCCGAGGACGGACATGACCCTTGAATGCGGGGACGAGTGGGGGGTTCCGTGCATGGTGGTCCCTTCCCTGGTGAGGTGGGAGCGCTCCCAGCACATCAAGCCATTGTTGTCATTGACGCGTCAAGAGGCTCGGCGTCCGGAGGGCGGGCGCGGGCCCGGATCGCAGCGCCCCCGAAGGCGCTGCGATCGCCGACTTCTCGCAGGTGCGCTCGGTGATCGAGTCACCGCTGCGTACGGCACACCTGGAACGACAGTCCCTCCGGAGTGCTCAACCGCGTCCCGCGCCGGCCGTTCTCCTCGGAACGGGTGACCGCGGCCCGGCCGTCATCCTGTGCGCGGACCACGCTGTCCAACTCGTCGACGGATACCACGAGTTCCCACCCGGGGACGGATGCGGCGGCTCCCGCCGCGGTGATGAAGTCGGCGCAGATCAGGGGGGCGCCGGTCGCCTCCTCGTAGAAGCGCGGGGCTCTGTCGGGCTGATCGCAGGCCAGGATCATGCGGTGCGGGGAACCCGCCGTGCGGGACGGGAAGCTCCATCCGGGAAAGTGGTGTCGCTGCCAGAGCGAGAAGGCGGCGCCGACCGGATCGATCAATGTCGCGACGCGGCCCTGGTCGCCCGCGTCGAAGGGAGGCACGACAAGGCGAGCGCCTTGGGCCGTCGCCGCTTCGACGCGGCGATCGATGTCGTCGACCGCCAGGTAGTAGGCGATGTGGGCGGGTGTTCCCGGTGGGTAGACCGGGTTCGCCAAGTCGCTGACGCCGCCGATCGGATGGCCGTCGACGGTTATCTTGGTGGCTTTGCGCCAGTCCTTCTCGTCGACCGCGAAGTGCCAGCCCAGCGTCTTGGACAAGAGGGCGGCGGTGCCGGCCGGGTCGCGGGTCTCGAGGTCCATCCAGCAGAACTCGTTCGATGAACCCGGACGGGTCGTCATCCTGTGCTCCTTGTCGTCTCGATGCTGGGTACCGGGTGTCCGAACGGCTCCGCAAGGGAGTTTCAGTCCCCGCGCATCCGGAGGTGCCGGCGGGAGGCATGCCATCGGAGAACGCCCCGGACCGCCGGCCGGAAACCGTCAGGACTTTTGCCGGGCCATGAGGCATTCATGACCGGATGCCCAGAGAGCCGAGTCCATGATGGTCGGCGTCGGTAAGGCATGCCTTGGCTAACTCGCTGTGCGGGAGCCGGGCGTTGGGCCGGGAGGGCCGCGCTACATGTGGGACGACTCGTTTCCGAGCTTTCTGATCGGGCTGAGGGAGGGGCTGGAAGCCGGGCTCATCGTCTCCGTGCTGGTCGCCACTCTCGTGCGGGCAGGGGCCAGGTCGCGGCTGGCGCAGGTGTGGACCGGCGTGCTGGCCGCGATCGCGTTGTCGATGAGTTTCGGCGCGGTGCTGACCTTCACCGCCGCCTCCCTCTCCACCACCGCACAGGAGGCCTTCGGCGGAGCCCTGAGCATCGTCGCCGTCGCCTTCGTCACCGCGATGGTGTTCTGGATGCGGCGGTCCGCACGCAGCCTCGCGGGCGAGATCAGGGAGAAGGTCACCGAGGCGCTGACCATGGGCGCCGGAGTCCTGGTCCTCACCTCCTTCCTCGCCGTGGGACGTGAGGGACTGGAGACCGCACTGTTCCTGTGGACCACCGCCCGAGCGGCCGACGAGTCGGCGGGACCGCTGGCCGGTGCGGGTGTCGGGTTGGTCCTCGCGGCCCTCCTGTGCTGGGGGCTCTACCGCCGGGTGCTGCGCATCGACCTCACCCGCTTCTTCACCGTCACCGGCGCGGTGCTCGTCGTCATCGCCGCGGGCGTCCTCGGCTACGGGCTGCGCGACCTCCAGGAGGGCTGGGCCCTGCCCGGCGGGACGGCGTTCGCCTTCGACCTGAGCGGCAGCGTCGACGCGGGCTCCTGGTACAGCACCCTGCTCCAGGGTGTTCTCAACCTGACTCCGGCGATGACCTGGCTCCAGGTGGCCGGGTACGTCGGCTATCTCGCCGTGGTGATGCCGCTGTTCGTCCGGGGAGCGCGCGGAGTGCGGGGGGCCCGTGGGACCACCACGCCGACCCCGTCTGCGAACCCGCGATCCGACCGGGCCACCGGACAGGCGGCGACCCGCCGCCTGCTCCTCCCCGTCGCCGTCGTCGCCGTTCCGGCCCTCCTGGCCGGTCTCGTCGTGGCCCTGGCTCACCCCAAGCCGGCCGCCGGTCAGACGGTCGCCGTCTCCGAGACGGACTGTGGTCAGGGCTTCACCGCGCCGAAGCCGGGGCGGCAGGACTTCCGGATGCACAACACGGGGAACCAGACGTCCGAGGTGTACCTGATCGACCCGTCCTCGAACGCGGTCTACGGCGAGATCGAGGGCCTGGCCCCCGGCACCACCCGGGACCTCGTCGCCACCGTGGCGGGCGGCACCTACGCCTGGCGCTGTGTGCCCGCCGACGGCAAGGCCGTCACCTCGAAGGCGGTCCGGGTCGCCGGAGCCGCAGGTGTCCACGCCGTCGTTCCCGTCACCGAACGGGATCTCATCGCACCGCTCACGGCGTACAAGGCCTATGTGAACCGGGGCCTGTCGACGCTCGTCACCCAGACCCGGCAGCTCAACGACGACATCCGGGCCGGGCACCTGGACACCGCCCGCACCGACTGGCTGACCGCCCACCGCACCTACGCCTCCCTGGGTGCCGCCTACGGCACCTTCGAGGACTTCGACCAGAAGATCAACGGACGGCCCGACGGGCTGCCGGGCGGGGTGCACGACCAGGGCTTCACCGGCTTCCACCGGATCGAGTACGGGCTGTGGCACGGTCAGTCCGCTGCCCAGCTCAAAGGCGTCACACAGAAGTTGGCCGTCGATGTCGCCGGGCTGCGGAAAGCCTTCCCGCACCAGGAGTTCGACCCCTCCGACCTGCCCCTGCGCGCCCACGAGATCCTGGAGAACACCCTCCAGTTCGAGCTGACCGGCGACACCGACCAGGGCAGCGGCACCGGGCTGGCCACCGCCGACGCCAACCTCGCCGGCACACGTGAACTGCTCACCGTGCTTCACCCGTTGCTCACCGCGCGTGCTCCGCGGCTGCTGCCCACCGTCGACGCGGCCATCGCCCGCCTGCAGCGACTGCTCGACTCCGCACACCACGGGAACCACTGGACCCCCGTCGACCGGCTCGACCCGGCGGCGAAGGCCCGGATCGACGGGGCCACCGGGCAGCTCCTGGAAGACCTCTCCCCGGTGCCGGACCTGCTCGAGATCAGGAAGTCCGCATGAGCGCCGAGCGACGACACCAGCCCGCAGAACACTCCGAAGGGAACACCTCCATGCCGTCCGCCGACACGCCGCCGACGGGCTGCCCCGCCCACGCCGGCCGCCGCTCCTTCGTGAAGACGGCGCTGGGCGCCGGAGCCGCCGGGGCGGTCCTGGCCGGGGGAGGACTCGCGCTCGCCGAGAGCGGCAGCGGCACGGCCCGGGCGGCCGGACAGCAGAGCGCCGGCCCGGTGCCCTTCCACGGAATCCACCAGGCCGGGATCCTCACCCCCGCTCCACCGGCCGCCGCCTTCGTCTCCTTCGACGTCATCGCCGACCGCCGAACCGAACTGGCCGACCTGCTGAAGACCCTCACCGAGCGGGCCCGCTTCCTCACCTCCGGCGGCACGCCCGCGGACCTCGGCGTCGGCGCCCCGCCCTCGGACAACGGCATCCTCGGACCCGTCGTACCGGCCGACGCGCTCACCGTCACCGTGGGGGTCGGAGCATCGCTCTTCGACGACCGCTACGGACTCGCCCCGGTCAAGCCGCATCGGCTCACGCCCATGCGGACCTTCCCCAACGACAACCTGAACCCCGCCGAATGCCACGGCGACCTGTCCCTGCAGATCTGCGCCGCCCGCCAGGACACCGTGCTGCACGCGCTGCGCGACATCGCCAAGCACACGCGGGGCGCACTGCAGATCCGGTGGCGTGTCGACGGCTTCCAGAACGTGCCCCGGCCCAGCGGCGCCCAGCGCAACCTGCTGGGCTTCAAGGACGGCATCGCCAACCCGGACGTGGCGTCGGCCCGCGAGATGGACCACCTGGTGTGGGTCGGCGACGGGCAGGGCGAGCCCGCGTGGACGGCCGGCGGCAGCTATCAGGTCGTCCGGATCATCCGGATGCTCGTCGAATTCTGGGACCGGGTCTCGCTGTCCGAACAGGAGCTGATGTTCGGCCGGCGCAAGGACACCGGCGCACCGCTGGACGGCGCCCGGGAGACCGACAGCCCGAACTACGCGAAAGACCCGCACGGCACCGCGATCCCGCTCGACGCACACATCCGGCTCGCCAACCCCCGCACCCCGAGGACCGACAACTCCCGCATCCTCCGCCGGGGTTACAACTACGACCGGGGAGTCGACAGCGTCGGCGACCTCGACATGGGACTCGTCTTCTGCTGCTACCAGCAGGACGTCCGCCGCCAGTTCGAAGCCACCCAGACCCGGCTGATCGACGAACCCCTCGTCGACTACATCTCCCCGACCGGCGGCGGCTACTTCTTCGCCCTGCCCGGTGTGCGGGACTCCTCCGACTGGCTGGGAAGAGGACTGCTCTCCGCGTGACGCTCGAAGGGCGGGCCGAACGCGACCAGGAGAAGAACGGCGACCCGTACGCGCGATGGTCAGGAACGCGCGTACGGGTAGCCGCGACCGGTGGGGTCCGGATGCGCCGCCCTCACGGCCCCCGGCCACGGGCGCCCAGAGGG
>NZ_JBEOXI010000191.1:0-16214 GCF_040296465.1 Streptomyces sp. NPDC002130 | reverse complement strand
GTTCGCCCGCCTGTGCGGGCGCCGATGAAGTCTTCTGGAAACCGCAACTCCCCCCCGGGGGTCAACTCGTCCTGTGCATGGTCCCGTTGCCGCCGCTCCGGCTGCGGGCACGTACTACGTCCAGAGCGTCACGACCGGGCTCAACGCGGCCGACAGTGGCGGCGCGGTCGAGCAGCACAGACCCCGGGGCAACGAGGACCGGCAGCAGTGGCAGCTGAAGCCCAACGGCTCCGGGTACCTCCTGGAGAGCGCCGACGCGCCCGGCAGCTGCCTCGGCCGCAGCGGTGACCAGGCCGCGACCGTCGCCTGCGCGAGCGCCGACGCCCCCTGGGAGATCACCCCACTCGACGCCGACCGCTACACGCTCAGAGTTCCGGGAACAGCCCGCCACCTCACCGTGGCGCCCAGACCCTCCGGAGCCGACTACCCCGCGCGCCTGGCCCTCGGAGGCGCGGGCGACCTCGCCGCCTGGTACCTCACCCCGGTCACCCCCGTCACCGGTCCCATGCCGCCGCAGGACCGCCGCACCCTGGACCAGGTCACGTTCCTCACCACGCACAACGCCTACGCCAACGGCGTCGACGGTGGCTTCGCCCCGCCCTTCGTCAACCTCGTGCCCAACCAGACCCGCGGCATCCAGCAGCAACTCGCCGACGGCGTACGCGGATTCATGCTGGACATCCACCAGACCCCCGACGGCGCGATCCTCTGCCACAACAGCTGCACCCTCGTCAGCAGACCCGTCGCCCTGTGGGTCGACCTCCAGCGCATGGTCGACTTCCTGAAGGCCCACCCCGACCAGTTCGTCACCGTCTTCCTGGAGGACTACGTCGACCCGGCCGTGCTGCGCGCCGAACTCGCCCGCGTCAACGGTCTGTCGGACGTGCTCTACCGGCCCGACCTCACCGGCGTACGGCACAGCGGCTGGCCGACGATGACGGAGCTGGCCGCCGCCGGCGACCGGCTGCTGATCTTCACCGACCACAGCCGCTCCGCCGACCAGGCCGCGGGGCTCACCCGGGACAGCTTCGGCGTCATGTACCAGCGGGAATGGACGGTCGAGAACCACTGGTCGATGGGCTCGGGCGTCGGCACCTCCGACTGGTCCTGCTACAGCCGCTGGTACGGCGCCGACACCAACATCCCGCTGACCCGCACCGAACCCGGGTTCCGGCCGTTGTTCGTCATGAACCACTTCCGCGACGTCCCGCTCGCGGGCACCGCCGGCACGGACAACACCAAACTCGCCGACCGCGCCCAGAGGTTCTGCCAGCCGGCGGCCCGCAAGAAGCCCAATTTCCTCGCCGTGGACCACTACGACCGAGGCAACCCGGCCTCCGCCGTCACCACGCTCAACTCGTACACGTACCCGTAAACCGGGTACATGGGCCCGGGCGTCATGTGTGAAACTCCGCCGATGAGCTCACAGACGATCACCGCGGCCGCCGCGGGCACCTGGCAACTCGGCGACCTGCCCGTCCACCGCCTCGGCTTCGGCGCGATGCGGCTGACGGGCAGCGCCGCCTTCCACCACGGCACGCCGAGCGACCGCGACCGGTCGATCGCCGTCCTGCGCAAGGCGATCGACCTCGGCGTGAACCACATCGACACGGCCGCCTTCTACTTCTCGTCCCTGCGCTCCGCCAACGAACTCATCAACAGCGCGCTCGCGCCCTACCCCGACGACCTGGTCATCGTCACCAAGGTGGGCCCGTACCGTGCCTACGACGGGGAGTGGGGCACCTCGGCCCGACCCGAGGACCTGCGCGGCCACGTCGAGGAGAACCTGCGCCAGCTCGGCCGCGACCACCTGGACGTGGTCAACCTGCGCCGGATGCCCAAGTACGACTCCATCGCCGAGCACTTCGGAGCCCTCGCCGAACTGCGTGACGCGGGCCTGATCCGGCACCTCGGCATCTCCAACGTCACGTCCCGCCATCTCGCCGAAGCCCGGGCCATCGCGCCGGTGGTCTGCGTCCAGAACCGGTACGCCCTCGACCGCCCCGACCCCGACTCCGACGAACTGCTCCGCGTCTGCGGCGAGGAGGGCATCGCCTTCGTGCCGTTCTACGCCGTCGCCGGCGAGACCGGTGAGCAAGGTGCCACCACCGCCCACGACGAAGACGTCCGCGCCGTGGCCCGGGCCCACGGTGCGAGCCCCGCCCAGATCCGCATCGCCTGGACCCTGCACCGGGGCCCCCACGTCCTCGCCATACCCGGCACCGGCAACCCCGAGCACCTCACGGAGAACGTGGCGGCGGGCGCGATCCGCCTCACCGACGAGGAACTGCAGCGGCTCGACTCGCGGCGCCACGAGGCCGGTTGAGCGACCGCTACACGGCCCAGACGCCCTCCCGCATGAGGTGCCTGCGGCGCAGCTCGTGCTGCTCGCACCACGCCTGCACCGCGCGCGGCCGCACCCGGAAGAACGCGTACGACGCGTGGTCCGTGCGCGGATCCCAGCCGGTCTTGGCGCGAAAGGCCTCGGCCGCCGCCGACGGCACCTCCTGCATCGGGTAGGTCCGCACCTCACCGTCGACGAGCACGACGTCCCGGGTGTCCCCGAAGGCCAGCCGGGCCCGCGCGCCGTCCCGCAGGTTCCGGCCGGTGGGGTTGGTCAGCCGGGTGCACAGCCACACCGCCTCGTCGTGCCACACGAACCACAACGGCACCAGACAGGGCACCCCCTCGGCATCCGCCGTCGCGACCCAGATGTCGATCTCCCGCTCCAAGCGGCCCAGCAGGTCGGCCTTGCGCTGTTCGGGGGTACGGGGAGGCTCGGTGATCGTCATGGAGGCGACGGTAGCGAGCGGCCGCGCCCGGCGCCTCGGGCCACAGCCCTAGGACCGGGCCCAGACTTTCGTCCGGCGCCTCGGGCCGCAAGTCCTAGTAGAGGATCGAGGGCAGGTAGGCCCCGTCGGGCCGGTTGTACAGACCGATGGTCATCAGGCTCATCAGCTGCACGACCTTGAGGCCGTTGGACAGGCACCACCTGAGCAGCGCGCTGTCGCTCGCGGGTACGAGGATGCCAGGACCGCCGAACTGCGGGGCCGCCGCGATCAGGGCCTGGAGGTCCGGGGCCGTCTCGCCCACGGCGTGCGCGAAGAAGGCCAGGTCGGTGGCGTATCCCGTGACCCGTCCTTCCCGCTCGACGACCCGGGCGGTGCCCTGTTTGAGCGCGTCGGCGACCTCGCCGCCACGGTCGACGCCATGGACCTGCCGGCACACGTCGTTGCAGGCGCCGAGGTCCGCGTCCGTCGCCTCCCGCACCTCGTACCCGGGCATCGCGCGCCGGATCGGCGGGCCCTGCACGCAGGCGACCGTGGCCCGGTGGGCGAAGCCCAGGCTCAGGTACAGCGAGAACGACCTGTTGTGGTAGCCGCTCTGCACCAGACGGATGCCCGGCGCCCCGCGCTCGTCGGCCCGCTTCATCACGTCCAGCATCAGGCTGCGGCCCACGCCCGCGTTCTGCACGGTGGGGTCGACGGTGACGGGCCCGACCCCGACGACGATCGAGCGTTCGTCGAGGAAGTTGCTGCCCACGATCCGCCCGTCGAGCTCGGCGACGACACTGTAGAAACCCGGGTGCGTCAGGGCTCCTTCGATCAACGCGACACCCACGTCGGGGCTCGGGATGTCGGGCGGGAACGCGTGCTGCTCGGCGATGCCGGCGAAGGCCTGGTAGCAGATCCTTCCGCACTCTGCGGCGTCGTCCGCAGTGCCCGGGCGCAGTATGAGATCCATGATCGCCATCCCCTTCTCGACCCCGCGCGGCGACCCACCCCTCGCTTCCCATCCTGTGCGCCTGGCGGTCGGGGCGCATCCGGCAGGGCGACCGACCCTAGGGCCTGTCGTTTGGTTCAGCCCGCAGACGCGGGGTTGAAAGAATCCGCCGATTCCCTGCGGCCTGATCCAAACCACAGGCCCTAGGTCTCCGGAGACTCAGGGCTGTCCAGATACTGCGCCACGCCCTCGCCCAGCGACCAATCGGCCGACTCGTTCTCGGTCAGCACGACGAACACGTTCCGCGGCTCGGTGCCCGCGTACGCGTGGGCGAGCTCGGCGGTCCGGCGGTACAGCGCCTGCTTCTGCGCGGGCGTACGACCGGAGCGCAGGGTGATCGCGATGTAAGCGATGCCCTCGTCGCGGTGTACGCCGAGGTAGTCGTCGTAGCGCAGGGTGCCGCTCGTTCCGTCGTGGTCCGCGAGGACCTGGAACCGGTCGTCGGACGGGATGCCGATCGTCTCGGTCAGGGCGTCGTGCACGGCACGGCCCAGTGCGGCCAGGCGCTCGGGCCCGGCGCGGAGCGTGTCGATGCGGACGAAAGGCATGGGACCTCCGGATGGGGCTGATCAGGGACTGTACATACTAGTAGTTACAGAGCTCGCCGCGGGGAGTCGGTCGAGTAGTTGGCATCCAGGGCGTAATACGTATAACCTCTCCGGTCAACCGCCCGCTCCGAGAGGCCCCGATGAGACGTATCGCCCTGGTCACCCTCGTCGTCGACGACTACGACGAGGCGATCCGCTTCTACACCGAGGCCCTCGGCTTCCGGCTCGCCGAGGACGCGCCCCGGCCCGACGGATCCCGCTGGGTCGTCGTCGAACCCGGCGCCCCGGGAGCGCCCACCGGTCTGCTGCTGGCCCGGGCCAAGGGAGAGGCGCAGGCCGCCCGGGTCGGGGACCAGACGGGTGGACGCGTCGGGTTCTTCCTGCACACCGACGACTTCGCCCGCGATCACGCCCGCATGACCGCGGCGGGCGTGACCTTCCTGGAGGATCCGCGGCACGAGCCGTACGGGACCGTCGCCGTCTTCCAGGACCTGTACGGCAACCGCTGGGACCTGCTCCAGCCCGCCGGCTGACCCCCTCCCGCCGCTTCGAACCACCCGCCCGAGGAAAGACCCGCCATGACTGCTACGCGCGTAGACGCCGATCTGATCCGCCGCCTCCCCAAGGCCGTGCTGCACGACCACCTCGACGGCGGCCTGCGCCCCGCCACCGTGGTGGAGCTGGCCGACGCGGTCGGTCACACTCTGCCCACCAGCGACCCGGACGAGCTCGCCGCCTGGTACTACGAGGCCGCCAACTCCGGCGATCTGGTGCGCTACATAGCCACCTTCGAACACACCCTCGCCGTCATGCAGACCCGCGAGGGCCTGCTGCGCACGGCCGAGGAGTACGTGCTCGACCTGGCCGCCGACGGTGTCGTGTACGGCGAGGTGCGCTACGCCCCCGAGCTGAACACCAACGGCGAGCTGACCATGGCCGAGGTCGTGGAGACCGTCCAGGAGGGCCTGGCGGCGGGCATGGCCAAGGCGGCCGCCGCGGGCACGCCGGTGCGGGTCGGCACCCTGCTGTGCGGGATGCGGATGTTCGACCGGGTGCGCGAGGCCGCCGATCTGGCCGTGGCCTTCCGCGACGCCGGTGTCGTCGGCTTCGACATCGCCGGTGCCGAGGACGGCTTCCCGCCCGCCGACCACCTCGCGGCCTTCGAGCACCTGCGCCGCGAGAACGTGCCGTTCACCATCCACGCCGGTGAGGCGCACGGCCTGCCCAGCATCCACCAGGCCCTCCAGGTGTGCGGCGCCCAGCGCATCGGGCACGGCGTACGGATCACCGACGACATCCCGGACCTCGCGTCGGGCAAGCTCGGCCGGCTCGCGGGCTGGGTGCGCGACCGGCGCATCGCGCTGGAGATGTGCCCGACGTCCAACCTCCAGACGGGCGCCGCCACCTCCATCGCCGAGCACCCGATCACCGCGCTCAAGAACCTCGGCTTCCGCGTCACCCTCAACACCGACAACCGCCTGGTGTCGGGCACCACGATGACCCGCGAGATGTCCCTGCTGGTCGAGCAGGCGGGCTGGACCGTCGAGGATCTGCGCACGGTCACCGTCAACGCACTGAAGAGCGCGTTCATCCCGTTCGACGAGCGCAACGCCCTCATCCGGGACGTGGTGCTGCCCGGTTACGCCGCCGCGCTCTGAAGCAGCCCCCGCAGGTAGGCGGCCTGTCCGACGTGCTGGAGATCGTCGGACAGGACGCTGACCAGCCGGACGCCCAGGGTGACCGGTGGGTCCCAGCGCTCGTCGATGACGCGATCCAGGTCCTTGGCGGCGAGGCCCCGCAGGGCGTCCAGGCTCTGCTCGTGCACGGCGTCGTGGTAGCCGGTCAGCAGCTCGGCCGAGTCGACCCGGACCCGGGCCACCTTGGCGGGACTGTGGCCGTAGCCCGTGTCGCGGCGGGGGAGGTCCAGTCCGAAGCGCTTCTCCCAGTCCTGGGACAGCCACACCTGTTCGTGGCCGAAGGCGTCGGCCATGTGGTCGTCCTGGACGCGGGTGAGGTGCCAGACCAGCCAGGCGATCGAGTTGGTGTCGGGGGAGGGGCGGGTGCTCAGCTCGTCGGGGCCGAGCCCCTCGACGGTGGCATGGACTTCTTCGCGGATGCGGTCGAAACCGTCGATGAGGATGTCCTTCGCATGCATAGCTCCACCATCGCGCATCGCAGGGGATCACGCGCCGGGGATCACGCGTCGGGAATCCAGCTCCCGTGGAAGCCCAGCGGCACCCGGCCCGGGAGATGGATCCGGGCCACCGGCTCCCCGGTGAAGTCCTGGGCCGCGAGGATCACCAGGTCCGACGCCCCGCGGCCGGGGTTGTGCACGTACGCGATCGCGTACCCGTCGTCCTCCGCCGCCCTCCCGTCACCCCGGTCGGACGGCACGAACACGGCCTCGCTCGCCGCCGCGCCCCCGGGCAGCCGGTGGACCTCGGACGTGCCGCGCAGCAGGTCGTGCTTGATGAGCGCGTTCGTGAAGGCCCCGTCGGGCGGGATGCCGTCGACCGCCTGGTAGGCGAGCGACATCTACACGGCCGCGGCCGCGTAGCCGTACCGGTGCCGACGGGACACCAGCGCCTCGTTGACCCGGGGAAACTCCTGGGGGCGGTCGTCGAGGGTCCTGGTCCGCATCCGCCCCTGCCGCAGGTCGATCGTCCAGCGGTCGAGCCGGGGGGGTCCGCCGTGTGGGGACCGCCCGAGCCGTTGCCGGGTGCCCTTGGAAGCCACGGCGTCCGCTCCCGCAACAGCCGCTCACCTCGGCCCCGGCCTCCGGCAGTGCGCCCAGGTCGTGGTTCAACCGGTGCCGCAGCAGCAGGAGTGGGATTGGATCCTTGCCGGGGTGGTGCGTGGCTGTGCCGCGTAGCGCTGTTCTCGACCGCGGGCCCTGCCCGATATCAGGGCCACCTTCCCTTCCAGCCGTTTCAATGCCCCTCCGGATTCGAAGCAACCGAATCCACAGCAGCTGAACCCAGAGCGTCCGAGATGGACTTGACGCCGCCATGCGTGGTGAGTCCGCCGTCGACCGGGATCTCGGCGCCGGTGATGAAGGAGGCCTCGTCGGACAGGAGGAAGACCACGAGCGGGGCGACCTCGTCCACCGTGCCGGTGCGGCCGAGCGGGGTCTCTCGGATGTTCGCCTCGCGGAAGGCAGGGGCGGCGGAGGCGGTCATCTCGGTCTCGATGAAGCCGGGGTGAATCGTGTTGACGCGGATGCCGCGCGGGCCGAGCTCCGTGGCCGCGGTCTTCGACAGGCCGCGCAGTGCCCATTTGCTGGTCGTGTAGGCGACCGGGTAGTGGCCGCTGAGCGCGGCGGTGGAACCGACGTTGACGATGGACGAGCCGGGCGGCATCAGCGGCGTCAGGTGCTGGATGCCCAGCAGCGGGCCGGTGACGTTGATGGCGTGGACTCGGGCGAAGTCGTCGGGGCTCACATCGCCGAGGCGGGCGCGCCAGGTGATGCCCGCGTTGTTGACCAGGCCGTGCACCTGGCCGTACGACTCCCTCAGTTCGGCGGCCAGCTGCGCCCAGTGCTCCTCGTCGGTGACGTCGAGGCGGCGGCAGCCGGGGGCCTCGGTCACGTCGGTGGCGATGACGCGGGCGCCTTCCCGGGTCAGGGCCTCGGCCTCGGCGGCGCCCTGGCCGCGCGCGGCGCCGGTGACGACGACGACCTTGCCGAGGAGTCCCTTGGGGTACAGATCGTTCACGGCCGCTCCCGGCTGCGGCGGCGAGCGGTCGGCAGTGGCTCCGGGTTCCTGCCCGAGACCACGGTGTTGGAGACGGTGCCGATGCCCTCCACGGTGAGGGTGACGGTGTCTCCCGGCTTCAGCGGGGGCGGGGACTGCGCGCCCCGGACGCCCCACAGCTCGGCGAGGCAGCCGCCGTTTCCGCAGGTGCCGGAGCCGAGCACGTCGCCGGGGCGGACGACGGTGCCGCGGGAGGCGTAGGCGACCATCTCCTCGAAGGTCCAGCTCATGTTGGACAGCAGGTCCTTGCCGACGACCTCGCCGTTCACCGAGGCGGTCAGCGCCAGGCGCAGAAAGCCGTCGGTGTCGCGGTACCGCTCCAGCTCGTCGGCGGTGACCAGGTACGGGCCGAGGGTGGCGGCCGTGTCCTTGCCCTTGCACGGGCCGAGGCGGACCTGCATCTCGCGGGACTGCAGGTCGCGGGCCGACCAGTCGTTGAAGACGGTGTAGCCGATGATGTGGTCCCGTGCCTGTTCTGGCGTCAGGTCCCGCCCCTCCCGGCCGATGACGGCGGCGACCTCCAGCTCGAAGTCGAGGACTTCGCTGCCCGGCGGTACCGGGACGTCGTCGTGGGCGCCGATGACGGCGTACGGGTTGGTGAAGTAGAACGTCGGGGCGTCGTACCAGGCTTCCGGCACCCCGCCGACGCCGTCCACGGACCGCCGTACGCCTTCGACGTGTTCCTCGAAGGTGACGAAGTCCCGCACGGTGGGCGGCTGAAGCGGTGGCAGCAGCCGCACCTCGGACACGTGAGGGCCCGGCGGGACGTCGAGCGTGGCGGCGCCGGCGCGCAGGAGCGCGTCGAGTCCGTCGCCGCGGCTGATCAGCTCCGTGAGCGAGCGCGCCCCGGGAACGGGGTGGAGGGTGCGGTCCTCCTCCACGACGGCGACCCGTCTCTGGTGTCGATGTTCATAGGTGGCGAAACGCATGCACGGCTCCAGGCTCCGGCGGTCTTCGGCAGCGGTGGGAACCGGGGACGCGGCAAGGGCGTCAGGGCGGTGACAGGGCCACCGCGTCCCCGGGGTTCGAGGGGGTCAGACCGGCGGGGCGACGAAGCAGCCGCGGTCGACGTCGTTGAAGGACTCCTTGGCGACCAGTTCGTTCATGGGATTGGCGGTGCCCCACTGGTCGGTGACCTCGGGCTGGGAGAAGTCGTAGACGTGGGGGTGCCAGGTGTCCTCGTCCAGCAGCTCCAACTCCGTCGTGTACTCGACGGTGTTGCCGTGCGGGTCGAGGAAGTACGTGAAGGTGTTGTCGCCCGCCAGGTGTCGGCCCGGACCCCAGACCTTCTTGAAGCCGGCGCGGATCACGCGGCCGGAGCCGCGCATGTACTCGTCCAGGCCGCGCATCTCGAAGGAGACGTGGTGCAGGGAGGTGTGCGGGCCCTTGGCCAGGGCCATCGAGTGGTGCTGGTTGGAGATCCGCATGAAGTGCATGACCTCGCCCATGTGCGGCGAGCTGAGCGTGTCGGAGAGCCGGAAGCCGAGGTGGGTCTCGTACCACTCACGGGTCTTGTCCAGGTCCGGCGAGTTGAGCACCACGTGCGACAGGCGGACCGGGATCGCCTCCTTCTCCTCGATACGGCGGTGCTGCCGGGCCTCGACATCGGCGGAGACCTCGATGGTGCGGCCGTCGACGTCGAAGAAGCGGAAGCCGTAGCCGCCTCCGGGTGTGTCGATCTTGCCCGGCTGGGAGATCAACTGCACGCCTCCCGCGAGGAGTTGCTCGGCGAGAGTGTCCACGTCCTCGGTGGAGCCGGCGCCGTACGAGACGAGGTCGAGGCGCTTCTCCTCGGCCTTGCGCAGCCGCACCACGTACTGCTCGGGGCTGCCCTCGGCGGCGAGGAACGAGATGCCGGAGTCCTCGGCGACCTGGGTCAGGCCCCAGACGCCGGCGTAGAAGTCGAGCTGCTTGTCGTAGTCGGGCACGGCGAGGTCGACGTGGCGCAGATGGGTGAGCAGGCGTGCGCTCATGGCGGTTCTCCTGTGCGGGGGTCAGGTGAGGCGCAGCAGCGTTGTCGCGTTGCCACCGCGCACGGCGTGGAAGTCGTCGTCGGGCAGGCGTGCGGCGCGCAGTGCGCCGACGGGGTCCTCGGTGCCCATGTCGAAGGGGAAATCGGAGCCGAGCAGCACACGGTCCGCGCCGACCGCGCCGATCAGTGCCCGCAGTACCTGCGGGTCGTGGACCAGGGAGTCGAAGTACAAGCGCTTGAGATAGCTGCTGGGCAGGTGGGCGCAGCCCGCGCCCGCGTCGGAGCGGGCCGACCAGGCGTGGTCGGAGCGGCCGATTTGGGTGGGCAGATAGCCGCCCCCGTGCGCGGCGATGACCTTCAGCTCCGGGTGCCGGTCCAGCACCCCCGAGAAGATCAGGTGCGAGAGCGCGACGGCGTTCTCGGTGGGCTGGCCGACGGTGTTGGACAGGTACCACTGGTCGAGGCGCTCGTCGAGCGTGCAGCCGAAGGGGTGCAGGAAGAGGATCGCGCCCGTCTCCTCGGCCCGGGTCCAGAAGGGTTCGTACGCCGGATCCGACAGCTCCCGGCTGGGCCCCTCCTGCCCGATGGCGGGCAAGGAGGGAGCGTGCGAGGAGATTTCGACACCCAACAGGCCCATGCCCATGGCGAGTTCGAGCGCGCGCACCGCCGATTCCGGGTGCTGCAGGGGGACGAGGCCCAGACCGTGCAGCCGGCCGGGCGCCTGGGCGCAGTGGGCGGCCGTCGCCTCGTTGGCGAGGCGGTACACCTTCTCCGCCGTCTCCTCGTCCGCCCAGTAGTGGTAGTGCGAGGGCGACGGGCTGACCAGCTGGACGTCCACACCCTGCGCGTCCATCGCGGCCAGTCGTACGGCGACGTCCGTCAGCCTCGGGATCCGCTCGGCGACCATGGGGCCGCTGACGGCCAGGGCCGCGGGCCCGTTGCGGCGGGCGTCGAGGGCCTTGGCCTGTGCCAGGCCCGGGAGGCCGGCCACCAGGGCCTCGACCTCGGGGATCAGGACGTGCGCGTGTACGTCGACCGTCGGGGAAGTGCGCGCGTCCGTGCTCGACGAGGGGCGTCTCCCGGCGGTGGCCGGGGGCGGGTGGGCCGTCACGGCAGCTCCTTGAGCACCGGCATGGTGGCGTCCAGCAGCCCGGGCACGTCACCGGGCACGCCGTCGAGCTGCCACTGCCCGATCTGCACGGACGCTTCGACGACCATCCGGACCCGGTCGATCCGTCGCTCGTAGTAGCGCGTGAACAGTTCCTCGTCCCAAGCGGATCCGCTGGTCAGCAGCTGGGACAGCACCCAGGCGTCCTCCAGGGCCATCGCCGCGCCCTGGGCCATCGTGGGCGGGCAGCAGTGCGCGGCGTCGCCGATGAGGACGACCCGGCCCCGGTGCCAGGACCCCTCGACCAGCATCCGGTCGAACCATGTGTAGTTCACCTGCGCCGGGTCGGTGATCGAGTCACGGATCTCGTCCCAGGCACCGCCGTAGCCCTCGGCGAGGCGGCGCATCTCCTGAGCGTAGGACTCGGGCGGGATCATTGCGCGGTCGCGGCCGGCCTCCACCAGATAGGCGTAGATCGTGTCCTCGCTGGTGGGCGTGTAGCCGGCGATGTAGCAGGGTCCTCCGTGGGAGAGGACGCTGCACTCCACTCCGGCCGGGCGGGGCGCCGGGACACGCCAGATGGCCATGCCGGTCGGCTCGGGTCTGACGTCGATGCCTATGGCGGCGCGGGTCGCGGAGTGCAGGCCGTCGGCGGCCACGACGAGGTCGTAGCGGCCCTCGGTGCCGTCACTGAACCGGACGGTCGCTGACGTGTCGTCCTCGGTGAGGATCTCGGCGGTGGTGCCGAGCCGGACGTTCGCGCCGGATGCCCGGACGGCGTCGACGAGGATGCGCTGGAGCACCGGGCGCTGCATGCCCAGGGTGGCGGGGAGGTCGTCTCCGCCGGTGCGCAGGACCTCGCCGACGTGCAGCACGGTGCCGTCGGGCGCCGTCAGCCCCAGGGAGTCGAAGCCGAAGCCGTGCTCGTGGACCTCGTCCCAGACGCCGATCTCGCGCAGCACGCGCAGGGCGTTGCCCTGAAGGGTGATGCCGGAGCCGCGTACGTTCCAGTCCGGCCTGGCCTCGACGAGGTCGACGTCGATGCCGGCCCGCCGCAGCAGCACGGTCGTGACGTTGCCGGAGGTGCCCCCTCCGATGACCAGGACTCTCTTTCCTTCCATGACCAACTCCTTTGTTGGGCGGGTCACTTGACGGCGACCGGATTGACGGGGGAGCCGACGGCTCCGGTGATGGGCAGGGGCGCGGCGGTGAGCCAGAACTCGTACACGCCGTCGCGGGCGCAGTCGTCCGCGAGAGCGTCGGGGTCCCACATCTCGCCGATCAGCAGGCCCATGTTGGGAATGACGACCTGGTGCAGCGGCTGGAAGGCGCCGTCGAACTCGTTCGGCCGTACCTCGAAGCCCCACGTGTCGGTGGCGATCGCGGCGATCTCGCTCGCGTGCAGCCAGCCGGCGGTGGTGAAGGACAGGCCGGGCGAGTCTCCGCCCGCGTAGTCGCCCCAGCCCTCGCGGCGGGCGCGCGCCAGCCGCCCGGTCCGGACGACGACGATGTCACCGCGGCCGACGGCCACGCCGTGCGCCTCGGCCGTCGCGGTCAGGTGTTCCCCGGTGATCGCGAAACCGTCCGGCAGTTCCCCGCGTTCGCCGCCGATCACCCGGCCGACGTCGAGGAGGACTCCGCGCCCGGCGACGTACGGGGCCATGTGCTCGATGCCGGTGACCAGATCGCCGTCCGAGGTGACGGTCTTCGCGGCGTCCCGTCCGTTCCACGCCTTGCCGTGGTCGAAGATGTGCCCGAGCCCGTCCCACTGGGTGGAGCACTGCAGGGGCATCGTGATCACGTCGTCGGCGCCGCCGATGCCGTGCGGAAAGCCCTGATTGCCCAGCGCCGCGTCCGTTCCCGTGTCCAGCATGGTGTGGACGGGGTTGGTGCGGCGCCGCCAGCCCTTCTGCGGGCCGTTCATGTCGAACCGCTGCGACAGCGAGAAACTCACGCCCCGGCGGACCAGTGCCGCACCCTCGCGGCGCTTGGCCTCGTCGAGGAGGTTCAGCGTGCCGAGGACGTCGTCCTCGCCCCAACGCCCCCAGTTGGAGTACCGCTTGGCGGCCTCGGTGATGGCGCCCTCGGCGTCCGTGGGGTCGGGCGGGGCCGTCACGACGCGGTCCTCCCGGCGACACAGCGGGTGCGCTGCGAGCCCAGACCCGTGATGGAACCCTCCATGACGTCGCCGTCGCGCAGCAGCCGTCCCCAGTGCATGCCGTTGCCGGCCGGACTGCCGGTCAGCACCAGGTCGCCGGGCAGGAGCCGGGCGGTCCGGGAGATGTACGACACCAGCCGGGCGATGCCGAAGAGCATGTCCTTGGTGGACTCGTCCTGCATGGTCTCGCCGTTGAGCTTCAGCGTGACGCGCAGGTCACCCGGGTCGGCGATCGACTCGGCGGGCACGATCCACGGGCCGAGCGGGGTGAAGCCGGGGGCGTTCTTGCAGCGCAGCCAGTCGGTGCCGATGGCGGGCATGTCCCGGCGGAAGACGGTGGCGCGGTCGGTGAGGTCGTTGGCGATGGTGTAGCCGGCCACGTACTCCAGGGCCTCCTCGACCGTCACCCGGTAGGCGGGCCTCGCCATGACGGCCGCCAACTCCAGCTCCCAGTCCGGCTGTTCGGCCCAGTCCGGGAGTACGACGTCGTCGAAGGGGCCGGTGATAGCGCTCGGCAGGCCGATGAACACGTACGGCAGGTCCTCGGCCGCCCGCCGGTCCATGACCGCGGCGATCTCCGCGCGCGCCTCCTCCACGGTGCGGGGGTCGTCGGGGGAGCGGTGGGCGACCTCCAGGTCGATCACGTGCTGCCGGTAGTTGGCACCGGACTGGAAGACCTGGCGGGGCTCGACCGGCGCGTGCGCCCGCAGGTGCTCCAACGGCCGCCAGCCGGCCGTCTCGTCGGCCGCGAGCTCGTGCAGGCGAGGGAGCATCTCGTCCCAGCGGTCGTAGATCCCCCTGGCCGTCAGGGCCGGCTCCCCGAGGGCCGTACGAAGATCCAGCACGCGCCCCCCGGGGATCACAAGACCGGGGAAAGATGCCTGTTCAGGCGAGGAGAGGACGCCAAGGGCGAAGGGTCCGGAGAAGGACGCGGAAGCGGCTGCGGGTTTCACGGGAATGTCCTCCAGATTGCGGTGGGACCAATGTGACCCTCACCGCGTAATCTGGGAAATCGATTCTTTAGATGATGATCATCTGTGGTGCAAATGTTGCCGCCGTAAGCGGCCTCGCTCTGGAGGCGTCGTGTCCCTCTCCGGCCTCGATCTCAACCTCGTCCTGTCCCTGCGGGCCCTGCTGGAGGAACGCAACGTCACCCGCGCCGGGCAGCGCGTCGGGCTCAGCCAGCCGGCGATGAGCGCGGCCCTGGCCCGTCTGCGCCGTCACTTCGACGACGACCTGCTCGCGCGCGTCGGCAAACAGTACGAACTGACCGCCCTCGGCCGCGCTCTGCTGGACCGCACCTCGACCGCCTGCGACCTGCTGGAACGGGTCTTCAGCAGCAGGGCCGACTTCGCCCCGGGCAGCGAGGAGCACGAGTTCACCCTGCTCACCTCCGACTACGCCCTCGCCGTGTTCGGCGCCGAGCTCGCCCGGACCGTGCACGCCGAGGCCCCGGGAGTACGGCTGCGCTTCCAGCGGACGCCCATCGACGTCACGGAGGACACGACACCGCTGCTCAGCACAGCCGACGGGCTGTTGATGCCGCGCGGCATCATCGGCGGTTTCCCCGCCGTCGACCTGTTCACCGACCGCTGGGCCTTCCTGGTCGCCGAGGCCAACGACGAGGTCGGCGACCAGCTGACCATGGACGACCTGGCCCGGCTGCCCTGGGTCATCTACCAGCGCGCCTACGACGCTCCGGCCGCCCGGCAGCTGAGCATGCTCGGCGTCGATCCCCGCGTGGAGATCTCCGTCGACAGCTTCCAGGCGCTGCCCTTCCTTGTCGCCGGCACCCGCCGGATCGCTCTGGTCCAGCAGCGCCTGGCCGAGCTGCTGCGCGGCGTGGCCGCCGTACGCCTCATGGAACCTCCCTACGGGGCGGTCCCTCTCCAGGAGGCACTGTGGTGGCACCCGGTGCACACCCATGACGCGGCCCACATCTGGCTGCGCGAGACCGCGGCCCGCGTGGGAGCGCAGCTGGCCGCTTCCGATCCCGGCCGTATCGCCACGGTCGCACCGAGATAGCGGGCCCGTGCAGGTGCCTGGCATCCAAGGCCCGGATGATCCACATCTTCGATATCGATCGGATGAGGGCTAGGCAGGACCTGCCCGTTGACCCATAGTCGTCACCACCCGGCGCCGGAGCCACACCATCCCCCGCTGCCGGGACCGGGCAGGCGCCCGGCGAGCCGGCCCGCCGCGACGCCCGGCAGTCATCGGCTCCCCGCTCCGAACCTGCCACGGACACCGGGCGGCCCGATCACGACGGCCGCACCATCCCGTCCCCCTCCCGACCCGCCACGTGGAGTTCCCGCATGCCTGCACCCATGCCCCCGCTCTCGTCCCCGCCTCCCGCGGCTGTCGCGGACGCCCCGCCCGAGCAGACCGTGTCCGGCCCCGGCCACCGGCTTCGCCTCATGCTGCTGATGGCTGGAAGCTGCCTGCCCATCCTGGGCGCCGTGCTCATCGCCCCCGTCCTGCCGCAGATGCAGTCCCACTTCGCCGACGTGCCGGGCGTCGACGCGCTCGTCCCCATGGCCCTGACCATCCCCGCCCTCTCCCTGGCGCTGCTGGCCCCCTTCGCCGGCGTCATCGTCGACCGGCTCGGCCGCAAACGCCTGCTCGTCGTCTCGACCGTGCTGTACGCGATCCTCGGCACCGCCCCCCTGTGGCTGGACTTCCTCGGCGCCATCGTCGCCAGCCGCGCCCTCGTCGGTGTCGCCGAAGCTGCCATCATGACCTGCAGCACCACGCTGATCGGCGACTACTACTCCGGCCGGCAACGCGACCGCTACCTCGCGATGCAGACGATGTGCGCCTCGATCTCAGCGACGGCCTTCTTCGTGCTGGGCGGCGCGGCCGGATCGGCCGGCTGGCGCGCACCGTTCTGGGC